>NZ_JAUCBZ010000014.1 GCF_034676545.1 Pararhodobacter sp. | reverse complement strand
AGCAATGAGTACATTCAAAATATCCGTCAATCGCAGCACACCGGCGTTGCGACCGGAAGACGAGAATCCCGGATTGGGTGCCAATCTGGCATTTGGATTGCAGCACGTGCTGACCATGTATGGGGGCATCATCGCCGTCCCCTTGATCATTGGCGAAGCAGCCGGCCTGCCTGCCGACGAACTGGGCTTATTGATTACCGCCTGCTTGTTCATGGGGGGCTTGGCAACCTTGCTGCAAACGCTGGGCGTGCCATTTTTTGGCGCCCAACTTCCCCTGGTACAAGGCGTTTCATTTGCCGGAGTGGCCACCATGATTGCCATCCTGAACACAGGGGGAGGCTTGCCAGCCATCTTTGGCGCCGTCATGGCAGCCTCCTTTCTGGGCTTGGTCATTATCCCTGTTTTTGCGCGTGTCATCCGGTTTTTCCGCCCTTGGTCACTGGTATCGTCATCACCACGATTGGGCTGACCTTGATGCCGGTCGCTACCTTCTGGGCGATGGGCGGCAATCCTGGCGCGCCTGACTTCTACAAGGATTTCCCGGAATGGTTTTCCACCATTTTCCAATCCGGAATCAGTTCCGCTGCCGTCGTCGCCATTATCCTGAACATGGTCTTCAACCACGCAGCCGCCAGCAAGTCACTGGCTCAGCCCAGCAGCCAGGCCGAGTCCGAGGGGCTGGACGCCAGCGCCACCAGCCAATCTGCCTCCAGCGCCTGAGCTGGGGTCTGTTTCAAGGCAGCAGGCGGTAACCTAGTGCGCAGAACTAAACGCGGATAATTTCACAATGTGGTATGTGCTTTTATTTCAATAGCTAACAGACACATCTTAATCTAGATTATATAAATTCTAGCCGACTTTAGTTCCATTTTAATCGCCTATTCAATCGATGCTGGTAGGCATCGGAACTAAAGTTGGCAAATTGATGCTGCTGCGGGCCTACTTCGATTTCAATCACCACGAAAGTGTTGAGTGGTGGCCCCTTGACTGTGATTGTCTGTGCTCAATCACCACAGCACTCGCCTTATGCTGAGTCTGAAGTGAACTCTAATGCGATTTATATGTAAACGCTCCATTTTTCCCATGATTGTTCGCGCCCGCTCTGTGGGGCATCGTATCAGTTCTGCAAGCAAACAGGAGAACCGAGGATGTCGACGAGTCGAGGACCAGGGCAGGCCTGGTGGGAAATGCACCTTGACGCGATAGCGCGCGAGGGCATTGGCGCCACGGCCTACGCGCAGCGTGAGGGGTTGCCGGTCTCAAGCCTGTATTATTGGCGCCGGCGCCTCAAAGCCCTGGAGCGGAAGGCTCAGGTGCCCGTCAAGGCGGTGGCTGCGCCGGTTGCGCGCCAGTTTGTGCCGGTCAGCGTGGGTCCGCTCGCCGCTGTCGATCACCCTGTCGCGGCGGATCGCCATGTACTGGTGCTGGGCGCTGGCCTGCGTCTGGAGCTGCCCGGCTTGCCCAGCCCGCAGTGGCTGGCGCAGGTGCGTCAGGCGCTGACTGAGCAGGTGCATTGATGCACCCGGGAGTGGCGATTGGGCAGGTCTACTTGTGCTGCGTGCCGGTGGACTTTCGCAAGCAGATCGACGGGCTGGCCGCGCTGGTGCAAAGCGAGCTGGAACTGGATGTCTTCGGCGATACGTTATTCGTGTTCGTGAATCGCCAGCGCAACCGCATCAAGATTCTGTATTGGCATCGCAACGGCTTTTGCCTTTGGCAGAAGCGGCTGGAGAAAGAGCGCTTTGCCTGGCCCGCGCCAGGCGCGCAAGCGACCGTGACACTCACCCCCAAAGAGTTGGAGTGGCTGTTGGAAGGGTTTGATTTATGGGCGAATTATCCTCATAAAACACTGAAATATCAGTCAGTTATGTGATAATTCTGGTATAATTATGCATGTCTGATCGCCCTGCAGCCACCCCATCCTTCCCCCCTGAGCTCAGCCCCGAAATCGGCGCTGTGCCGACCTCGGTTGAAGCCTTCCAGGCGGCATTGAAAGCCGAGCGCGAAAAGACGCTGGCCGAGTTACGGGCCACGCTGCAGGCGCAGAACGAAACCCACCTTCACGCCTTGCGTTCGGCGATGCAATCCGAGTTCGAGAGGAAACTGCAAGAAGGGATTGCCGCCGGCGTCGCCACAGGGGTCGCCGAGGCGGTGCAACGCATCCTTGAGCAATGGCGCTTGGCCCGGCATCAGGTGTTCGGCCCCAGTAGCGAGTCGCACCAGGGCGAGCTGTTTAACGAAGTGGAAGCCTTGGCCGAGCAGGCCGCTGATCTCGAAGACGCACACGAGGGCGCGCCCGCGCACAACACGCCTCGCCCCAAGCGCGGTCATCGCCGCGCTTTGCCGCCCGAGCTGCCCCGCGTCGAGTTCCTGGTCGATGTCCCCGAAGCAGAACGCCAATGCGCCTGCGGCACCCCCATGGTGCGTATCGGCGAAGACGTGAGTGAACAGCTGGACATCGTGCCGATGCAAATCCGCGTGATCCGCACGGTGCGCCCGCGCTACGCCTGCCCCAAGGGCGATCAGGCACCGGTACAGCAGCCGGCATCGGCGCAGGTCCTGCCGCGCAGCAACTTCAGCGCCGGGTTCCTGGCGATGATGGCGGTGGTGAAGTATGTCGACGGCCTGCCTCTGGCGCGCTTCGAGAAGGTGATGGCCCGCCACCAGGTGGACGTCCCACGCCAGAGCATGACGCGGGCCATGATCAGGCTCGCCCAGGCCTTGCAGCCGCTGCACAATCTGGCCCGCGACACCTTGCTGGATGCGCCCGTCATCCACATGGATGAAACCACGGTTCAAGTGTTGAAAGAACCAGGGCGAAGTCCGACCTCTAAAAGTTATATGTGGGTGCAGCGCGGCGGGCCGCCGGGGCGCACGGTGGTGTTGTTTGATTACGAGGCGAGCCGTTCGGGGCAGATACCGGTACGCCTGCTCGAAGGCTGGCAGGGTTACCTGATGACCGACGGGTACGAAGGCTACGCGCCGGTGGCGCGCCTGCCCGGTGTGGAGCACCTGGCGTGCGCAGCCCATGCTCGGCGCAAGTTCGTCGAAGCCAAACGGGTCAGCCCCAAAGGCAAGAGTGCCCGCGCAGACCACGCGCTGGATCTGTTCGCCCGGCTATATCGTATCGAGGCCAAGCTGAAAACAGCGAGCGATGCGCAGCGCTTCGAGGCGCGCCAGACCCACAGCCTGCCGATCCTGCAAAAGCTGCGTGCATGGTTGGATGAAACCCTGCCGGGGGTCACGCCCAGGAGCAAGCTGGGCGAAGCGTTGGGATATCTGCACAAGGTCTGGCCGCGCCTGATCCGCTATACCGAGTGCGGCGATTTGCCCATCGATAACAACCCCGCAGAAAACGCCATCAGGCCGTTTGTGATTGGCAGAAAAGCGTGGCTTTTTGCGGATACCCCGGCGGGTGCACACGCCAGCGCGGTACTGTATTCGCTGCTGGAAACGGCCAAGGCCAACGGGCGCGAGCCCTATGCGTGGCTGCGCTTTGTGCTGGAACACCTGCCGATGGCCCAAACAGTGGACGAAATCGAGGCGCTGTTGCCGTGGAATACTCATGACCAAGATTTAGCCATGAATCTCGCCGCCTGGGAATAATGGGGGAGATGCACCGCTTACGGGACGTGTCCTGCATGACCCAGTTCATCCGTACGTCTGCGTTCATAGTCCGGACTTTTTTTTGAGCCAATCCAATTCCATCTTCAGGCGCCCGATCTCGCTGTACAAGCGGTCCTCGTCGGCGTGCTCTGCAGGCTTTGGGCCACGCTTGCTGGCAAACAGCGTGGCTGCCTGTTCCTGGATTGCCTTCTTCCACTGGCTGACCACCACGGGATGCACACCGTACTGTTGTCCTATTTCGTTGAGCGTCTTCTCCCCGCGGATCGCTTCCATGCCCACCTTCGCCTTGAATTCTGCGCTGTGAACCTTGCGTTTCTTAACCTCTGTCACGCTGCTTTCCTCCTCGGATTACAGCTTAAACCGCTGTCTCGATTCCGGGGTCCACTTTAGAGGTCAGAAGTGGCATAGTTCAGATTCTTTGCCCAGAAATAACAAGTTTGGACAAAAAAATTTGCGAGAAGTGGCGTACGCTATCTCACTCCGCCGATCAAAGCATGTGTGATGACCATGCGTTTAATAGTGCTATGGCATGGTTTTGGGCAGCTGATCCAAATAGACATCATAAAAGCTTATTTAAACTCACTCAAAGCGAGCAGCATGGTCGGCCAACGTTTGAATATCTTAATGTTTAATGCACTTGGCCTTACCGGTTTCTTGACTGTTTTTTTGCGTTAATTGGTGTGCTCAGGGTCGGCCATATCTGGGTAAGATGGGCGATTATCGTCAGAGCAACATTCGATCAACGTTTGAAGCGCATTAGCAATTTGTTCCAGACTGTTAATTTTCCCGTGTAATTCAGCCATATGAGCCGCAGCGTTTCGTTTTACGTCAGCACTCTGACGTGAGCTGTCACGCCAAAGGCTCAACAACTCATTGAGATCTGCTACCGAAAAGCCAAGATCACGCCCCCTGCGGATAAACCGCAGCACGTGCACATCAGACAGAGAATAGCTCCGATAACCCGACTTCCTGCGGCTCGCGGGAGGGAGCAGTCCGATCCGTTCATAGTATCGGATCATCTTCGTCGAAACGCCGGAGTCTTTCGCCACTCGCCCGATATTCATGTTGATGCCTCCTTTGCATTTACTCAAATTCTGTGTGATGCGGGGATTCGGCCACTGCCGGCGGTGAGTGAAATCAGCGCACGCCGGCCCACTTGGTTGCCAAACTCGTCGTCGCCTCGGTAACACCGGGAACAGCTTTGAGTGCGAGTTCGACTAGGCCCACGCACAATGTACGAACCAGGCCTTCGATCGACAGGCTGTTCGCAGTCGTCAAAACGTCCTTTGGCAGTGTCAGTGCGTTCAATTTGCACCTCCTTGTCGTTTGGTTCCAATAGGTTAAGAAAAAGCATATTGCTTACCATTACCGGAAGGTCAAGAGCAAAAACTCATACGGCGAATCGGATTTTGAGCCCTTGAGCTCTTGCAAGGTTGATGGGGAGGTTGTGGCGCGCGCCACCACGGTAGGGAGGGGAGGGCAAGGATAGTCGCTCGCATGCCAGGGATCTTTTCGTTCTCTCTTCGTTACTTATTGTTGTGAAGACTGTTAACGGCATCATTGCCCTCAAGGCGAAGGTGGTTTTTTACGCTCATTTGCGAGGGATACCGGCACCCAGTACAATCGCTAGTGCAATGAAGAAACTTCTCCTTATTTTTATGCTGCTTATGCTGCCGCTCCAGGCCTCGTGGGGCGTCGTGAGCGAATATTGCCAGCCGGATAGGGAAATTTGCGTCGAGGCTTGTTATAGCGACGATCAAGAGCAGCGTGTATATTCGAGCGACGAGACTCAGCAAACCAGTTCGAACTCGGTGCTTCTGGATCAGTACGAGCATACATGTCACGCGCCAGCGGTTTCGATTATTTCATCTTCAAATCAAACTACTTCCTCGATATCCTCTAGCTCGATCCTTCGGTTTCAAGAAACGCCTTTGAGCTTACCAACCTTCTCTGAACGGCCCGAGCGGCCCCAGTGGCTTTTTCTTGCCTAAGCTGGCGAGCCGCTGATCCGACTTCCCCCCTGATTTACACCTGCGTCTTCAGCGTCGTCGCGTTCAATTAACTTTGGGCGCGAACCCAGCAATTCACTACGGTAGCGCTTAGCCTCGTATGTAACGGACGATACATTGCATATCGACGCTGGGCCCAAATACCGATGTCACCTGGTTACTAACATATTTGTGGACAAGGGTCGACGGTGCTTGAAGTCATCAATTTGGACTGCGTGCGTGGTGAGCGCCGCCTATTTCATCATCTGAACTTTCAGCTTAAGGCTGGCGAATGCCTGTTGGTGCACGGCCAAAACGGCAGCGGCAAAACCAGTCTTTTACGCATGTTGGTAGGATTAACGCCTGCGGCTGGCGGCGCCATTCATTGGCAAGGCAATCCGATCAAGACGCTAGGCGATGACTACCGACGCGCGCTGCTGTATTGCGGTCACCCCATAGGTTTGAAGGACGATCTAAGCGCCATAGAAAACCTCACTTTCAGTATGGCACTGGCTGATGAAGCCGTCACCCTGGAAGCTGCCTATCAGGCCTTGGGCCATGCTGGATTGCGGGGGAGGGAGCATCTGCCTGTGCGCACCCTGTCACAAGGACAAAAACGTCGTGCCAATCTGACCAAGATACTGCTACAGAAACGTACCTTGTGGGTGCTCGATGAACCTCTGACAGCATTGGATGCACAAGCAAGCCTGTGGCTAATCAGTGAAATCGACTGCCATCTCAGCAGTGGCGGGATGGTTGTTTTGACTAGCCATCAGAACATTGCACTAAGCGGTAAAACACAACTTCTACGAGTAGGCCCATGAGCGACGCATTTGGCCTGAGTGTGCTGTGCGGCATGATTCAACGCGATTTAAGGCTAGCCATGCGACGCAAGTCCGATGTGCTGACGCCGCTTTTTTTCTTTGTCATCGTGGTGAGCCTGTTCCCCTTGGGCATAGGAGCAGAGCGCGACACCTTGCGACAGATCGCTCCAGGCATTTTGTGGGTGGTGGCACTGCTGGCGTCTATGTTGTCGCTTGACCGGCTGTTTGAGCAGGATTACGCCGACGGCACCTTGGAGCAAATGGCCCTTTCTCCCGCTCCGCTAGGGATGCTGGTGCTGGGCAAGGTGGTCGCGTATTGGCTATTGACGGGTTTGCCCTTGACCTTGCTGGCTCCGCTGCTGGCCTTGCAATTCGATTTACCAACGCCTTCGTTACTGGTGCTGGCTGCGTCGCTGGCCATTGGTACCCCTGTACTTGGTTTTATTGGCGCGATCGGAGCGAGTTTGACCCTGGGCCTGCGAGGCGGCAGCGTCCTGGTCGCCTTGCTTGTACTTCCGCTTTATGTGCCGGTCCTGATCTTTGGCGCGGGTTCCGTAGACGCTGCCGCTGTCGGTCTGGGGGCTACGGCGCATCTGTCATTGCTGGGCGCCGTGCTGGTTTTAACTGCTTTTTTTGCACCATGGGCCACAACCGTGGCATTACGGATTGCGTTGGAATAATGAGTAAATGAATGATTAATTGGTTTAAGTATTCATCACCCAAAATGTTTTATCCGCTTGCTGGCAAGCTGATTCCATGGTTTGCGGCCGCCGCGGCGATCCTGACAATCATAGGGATGTACGTGGGTTTCTTCATGGCGCCCACCGACGCACAGCAAGGCGAGGGCTATCGCATCATCTTCCTGCACGTGCCGGTCTCCTGGATGTCGATGTTCATTTATTTGGTCATGGCTTTCTGGGCTGCGATAGGGCTGGCATTTAACAATCGTTTGGCTGCCATGATGGCCTCGGCCTTGGCCCCTACCGGCGCCATGTTCACGTTCCTTTCGCTTTGGACGGGCGCCTTGTGGGGCAAGCCCATGTGGGGGACCTGGTGGGTCTGGGATGCGCGCCTGACCTCCGAGCTGATTCTTCTCTTTTTGTACATCGGTTTTATGGCGCTTCAGTCAGCGGTTGATGAGCCACGGCGCGCGGATAAGGCCGGTGCTGTCCTTGCTCTCGTCGGCGTGGTGAATATCCCCATTATTTATTTCTCGGTGCAGTGGTGGAACACCCTGCATCAAGGTGCATCTGTTTCGCTGACGCAAGCGCCCTCGATGGCAATGGTCATGCTGGTCGGCATGCTGATTATGGCCTTGGCGTCATGGATGTATACGGTGGCGATCGTGCTGATGCGCGTGCGCTGCATCATTTTGGAACGCGAACACCATGCTGGATGGTTGGACGAATTGAAGGAGGTAAAGCAATGAATTGGACGAATCCTGCTGAATTTTTTGCCATGGGCGGTTATGGACAGTACGTATGGGGTTCATTCGGAGTCGCCATTGTCGTTCTGTGCGCCGAATGGCTCCTGTTGCGTCAGCGCCGACTAGCGGCTTTATCGCAAGTAAAGCGCCAGTTAATCCTGAGAAAGGAGGAATCTCGATGAAAAATCGCCATAAACGTATCGCCCTCATTGCTGGTGGCGTGGCGGCTTTCGGCATCGCCACAGCGTTAGTTCTCAATGCTTTTCAGAGCAACCTCGTATTTTTCTTCACGCCTACGCAGGTGAGTGCTGGTGAAGCCCCCCAGGAGCGGACGTTTCGCGTCGGCGGCATGGTGCAAACCGGCAGTGTGCAGCGCCAAAGTGATGGGCTAACGGTGAAGTTCGTTGTCACCGATACCGCCAAAATGATACCGGTCAGTTATACGGGAATATTGCCCGACCTGTTTAGTGAAGGCAAAGGGGTGGTGGCTCAAGGCAAGCTCGGGGCCGATGGGTTGTTCCGGGCGGAAGAGGTGCTTGCCAAACACGATGAGAACTATATGCCCCCTGAAGCGCAGCATGCGCTGGATGAGGCCGCCAAGAACATGATTACTGTGAGGCCATAACGCTCATGATTGCTGAACTCGGTCATTTTTCACTCATCCTGACACTATTCGTAGCGCTTGCGCAGGGCTGTTTAGCCCTCGCCGGCGCGGCGCGTGGCAATGCTGTCTGGATCGCCTTTGCTCGACCCGCCGCGCGCGCGCAGTTTCTTTTAATTATTTTTAGCTTCGCGACGCTTGGTTGGTCCTTCATTGTTAAGGATTTTTCGGTGACTTACGTCGCCCAGAACTCCAACTCGCAACTGCCCTTGCTTTACCGTATCGCCGCCGTTTGGGGTGGTCACGAAGGATCGCTCTTACTGTGGCTACTGATGCAAACAGGCTGGGCGTATGCAGTAAGTGTGTTCTCAAAGCAACTGCCTGATGTCATGGTGGCACGCGTATTGGGGGTGTTGGGCCTGGTCACTGCTGGATTCCTGCTCTTTGTGCTGCTCACCTCCAACCCGTTCGAGCGCCTGGTTCCTGCGCCCATAGAGGGGATGGATTTGAATCCTCTGCTGCAAGACATAGGGTTGATATTCCATCCACCCTTGTTGTACATGGGGTATGTCGGATTTTCAGTAGCCTTTGCATTTGCCATCGCCGCGTTGCTGGCCGGGCAGCTCGACTCGACCTGGGCCCGTTGGTCTAGGCCCTGGGCAACGGCAGCGTGGTTGTTCCTGACCTTGGGTATTGCCCTGGGAAGTTGGTGGGCCTATTACGAGTTGGGTTGGGGCGGTTGGTGGTTCTGGGATCCGGTAGAGAACTCTTCTTTTATTCCATGGCTGGTCGGTACAGCTTTGATTCATTCCCTAGCAGTCACCGAAAAACGCGCCAGCTTCAAGAACTGGACGGTACTGCTTGCTATCAGCACATTCTCACTGTCCTTACTTGGAGCCTTTCTGGTGCGCTCCGGCGTGCTGACATCGGTACACGCCTTTGCCACCGACCCGCGCCGTGGCGTGTTCATTTTGATGCTATTTGCCGTGGTGGTGGGCTCGTCCTTGGTTTTATTTGCGCTGCGTGCGCCCAAGGTGGGCATGGGCGGGCGGTTTGAACTGATATCGCGTGAATCTCTCTTGCTGGTGAACAACGTATTGTTGGCCGTAGCAGCAGGGGCCGTCATTCTCGGAACCTTGTATCCGCTTTTCATTGATGCACTCGGGTTAGGCAAGCTTTCCGTGGGGCCGCCATACTTTAATGCCGTTTTCATACCGCTAATGGTGCCCGCCCTGCTTCTCATGGCGGTAGGCCCGGTGGCTAACTGGAAGTCGGCCAAGATAAGCGCTCTGATAAAACACCTGCATGTCCCAGCTGCGGTGGCGCTTGTGATCGGTGTTGGCGCACCGTTCATGTTAGGGCGCTGGTCGGCGCTGGTGGCGTTAGGTCTGGCACTGGCCACGTGGATTGCCACTGCGGTGGTTAAGGGCATCGTTGACCGTATGCGGGCAACGCGCACTGGGCTGCGTGCCCAACCGCGTAGTTGGCTAGGCATGCATCTGGCTCATTTAGGTATTGCTGTGTTCGTAGCGGGAGTGACGCTCGTCATGGGCTATGAGACCGAACAAGATGTGCGTATGACGCCTGGTAGCACGGTAAGTACAGGAGGCTATGAGTTGAAGTTTCTAGGCGTCAATAAGGCCCAGGGGCCTAATTATGTCGCAGAAGTCGGTGACATCGAGCTGTCACGCGATGGTCGGACTTTGCGTCTGCTTCATCCCGAAAAACGCAGCTACATCTCCTCGGAAATGCCCATGACCGAAGCGGCCATTGATGCCAATGGGCTGCGTCACTTGTATATCGCGCTGGGTGAGCCACTCGCCGACGGTGCCTGGAGCGTGCGTGTTTACTACAAACCATTCGTTGATTGGATCTGGATTGGTTGTATTTTAATGGCGCTGGGTGGGCTGTTAGCTATCAGTGATCGTCGTTATCGACTTAAGCGTCGAGAACGAAAGGCCGCCTTGGTGGCAGGAGGAGCCACAGCATGAGTCGCTTTATATGGCCGTTGGTCGGTTTTGTCGTACTGGTTGGCTTCCTGGGTTTCGGTTTGACCCTTAAGCCCAGCGAGGTCCCTTCACCTTTAATTAACAAGTCTGCACCTAATTTCACGTTGCCCCAGCTGGCGTCCCCAGAGGAGACGTTTTCACCGGAAGCGATGAAAGGCAAAGTGTGGTTGCTCAATGTGTGGGCCTCCTGGTGCTACGCCTGCCTTGAAGAGCACCCCGTGATTACGGCTTTAGCTAAAACACACGGAGTGCCTATAGTCGGCCTGAACTACAAGGATATACGTGGAGAAGCTATTGCCTGGCTGGAACGTCATGGCAACGGATATGTGTTATCCGTGTCCGACACGCAAGGGCGCGTGGGTATCGACTATGGCGTTTACGGCGTGCCCGAGACCTTTGTTATCGATAAGGATGGGCTCATTCGTTACAAGCACATCGGTGCAGTAACCGATAGTGCGGTACGCGACACGATACTACCGCTGATACGGGAGCTTGAGCAATGAAACGTTGGTGGCTGACATTATTGTGTGCGGTCATCGCCTTGCCATCGTGGGCGGATAACAGCGCGACGGAAAGGCGCATGTTGGATATTGCTGGCGAGCTGCGCTGTCTGGTGTGCCAGAACGAATCAATCGCGGCTTCGCGCGCCGACCTAGCCGTGGATTTGCGTCAGCAGATACGCGAGCAGATTCAGGCAGGCCGAAGCGATACTGAGATCAGAGCCTATATGGTGGATCGCTATGGCGACTTCGTGCTGTATCGCACGCCATTAAAGCCCACCACGCTATTGCTATGGTTTGGCCCCATGTTGTTGTTGGGTTTTGGCTTCCTTGTTCTGGCGCTCACATTGCGTCGCCGCAAAAGCGACGTGGCTGACACAGTGTTAAGTGACGACGAGCGCAAAAGAGCGCAGGCGCTGCTAGCCCAAACCACAGAAACAGGAACATCACCATGAATCTAATTTTTACCTTGATTGCAGCATTACTACTTGCCGGTGTCACCTTATGGCTGGCGTCAGTGCTGTGGCGTGGACCCAGGTTGGACAGTAGCGTCGAGCATCACGTCGTCAATGCGGCAGTACTGCGCGACCAATTGATTGAGCTGGAACAGGATAGAGACAACGGTATATTGTCTTTAGAGGATCATGCTGTAGCCCAGCAAGAGCTGCAACGACGCGTCCTCGAAGAGGCAACGCCAGCCCATGATACCAAGCTACGACGTCGGAGCAGCAAGCAAGCAGCCATAGCACTGGCTATTGTCCTGCCTGTGGCGGCAACCCTTAGCTATCTGTCCTTGGGCAATCCAGCAGCGATTACGCCGCCATCTGCGCAAAGCGCTTCTGCCGTGACACAAGCCGATGTACAGGCCATGGTGGACTCGCTGGCAGCACGCTTGGCAAGCAATCCCGACGACGCGCATGGCTGGCTCATGCTGGCACGTTCTTATCGCTATTTTGAGCGGTATGCCGACGCAGCGGAGGCCTTTAGTAATGCGGCTAGCGTCATCCAGACAGATCCTTTGGCCTTGTCTGAATATGCTGAAACACTCGCCAGAATCAGCCCTGCAGGATTCAAAGGGGAACCAACGCAATTGTTGGAGCGCGCACTAGCACTCAATCCTAACGAGCCATTTGCCCTGACTTTGGCTGGAGCTGCGGCGCTTGGGCGCCAAGACTATCCGGCAGCTATCGATTACTGGCGACAATTGCTCGGGCAGCTTCCGCCTGATTCTGACGCCGCGCGGGCTGTTGCAAACACCATAGAGCGGACCCGCCAAGAGCAGACCGAAACAGTGACTGCCGAGAACTGATGGATGCTAAATATTAGTCATGAAGAACTCTTTTAAGATAATTGCATGGGCGGCGATGGTGTTAATTTGCGTGATCGCCATCGCGATGGTTTTATTTTTTTATCAACGTAATAATGCCTCGAAAAGCCTCCTTAGTGGTGTCCTTAATGTTTCGGTGGACATAGGTGGACAGCGCTTCATGCGCTGGCATACTCCACGCAAACTGCCTTTGATCGCCTTTCAGGATACGACGGGTAAGACCGTGACCTTGGCCGATTTTCAAGGTCGTGTCATATTGCTCAATGTATGGGCGACCTGGTGTCCTCCGTGCCGGGAGGAGATGCCATCGCTGGATCGGCTAAATGCCAAGCGTGGTGGCCCCGATTTTGAAGTCGTTGCGCTGTCGATCGATCGAGATCCCGATTTGATCAAGCCGTTCTATCAGGATTTTGGCATTCGCACGTTAAAGCATTACGTTGACCCGACAACAAGGGTTTCAGACACGCTGCGTGCGCCGGGTGTGCCAACAACGCTATTGATAGATCAAGAAGGTCGCGAAATCGGCCGGGCGATGGGGCCTGCGGCCTGGGATAGCCCGCAAGTTGAAGCCTTGATTGATGGTGCACTGCTGCACACTCCTACTCTGGATGAGAGGTGACAAGCAATGACATTGGAATCGATTATTTCACAGAGGCTACGCTATGCTTGAATTAACTGTCATTGGGCTATTAACAGCGTTCTTCGCCGGTATTGCTTCCTTTCTCTCGCCCTGTGTCTTGCCACTTGTGCCAGGCTATCTTTCCTACATTGCGGGCGGATCCGCTCAGTTAAGCACCTCTGATTTCGAGGGGCGCTCCGCTCGATGGAGAGCACTAGGTCTTAGTGCATGCTTCGTTGCAGGTTTTTCCATGGTATTCCTGATTTTAGGAGCCAGCATCACCGCAATCGGGCGTTTGTTCTTATCGTATCGCTATGAACTGAATATTGCAGCGGGCGGCGTTATTGTCATCGCCGGCCTGATGATTATGGGCGTGATACGTGCTCCCATGTGGATGCAGCGTTACTACCGCTTCGAGCCCAGTGCAGGCGGCGGAAAACCCTGGTCGGCTACCGTGCTTGGTATGGCGTTCGGTTTCGGTTGGACGCCGTGTATCGGTCCGGTGCTCGGCGGTATCCTCATACTTGGTGCCACTTCTGAGAGTCTTGGACAGGGCGTACTGCTTTTGGGTATTTACGCACTGGGGTTAGGTGTGCCGTTCCTTCTTTCCGCGTACTTCATGACCCCCTTTATGCGTCGACTGGGTTCGTTGCGCCGTGCGGGTCGCTACCTTCAGATAATCACCGGCGCGATTCTGGTGCTGATGGGCATTGCGGTAGCCAGTGGACAGTTGGTGCGGTTTGCAATTTGGCTACTGAAGACCTTTCCGGCGCTTGGGGCGATTGGGTAGTACAGCTTTTATAAAGGAAAATTTCAGATGAAAAAGGTGATTTTGGCAGCAATATTTATGACAACGACAACCTTAGCGCAAGCGGCAAGCAAATCAATCACCATTTATCAAGACCCCAATTGCCGCTTCAGTACAGGCTAGGAGTGACGAGCAATTGAGATCAGAACGAATTGCTGCACTTGTCACTAACTTGAATGTTTTACAGAGCTGGCTGGCTATAAACACACAGGCTCCTCAAGGACTAGCTATAGCAGTATGTCAGCCGTTAACCTATACTAGTTAAATGACCTGGATCAAAGCTTTTGTGTGCATTTTGATCGCGTGGATATCACTATTCGGATCCATCGCACAGGCGACTGTATGCCCTGATATGCCGATGATGACTATGTCTACAGAGGCTCAGGTAGTGGCCGGTCGAGATGTTCATGAAAACCTGCACAATGGGCAAATGCCTATTGCCACGGCCCTGCCGGGGTTTCACAGCGGGGCTTGCATGTCATTGTCATGCATGGTGGCTGTACTACCTGACAGACTTCAATTGGCAGCTATAGCTGTTTTGATGGCTTATGCTGTGCCCAGCAATTTTCTTCCCGATCAGTTTCTTCCAGATGTTATGCCTCCGCCTCCGCGTACGCACAGAATATTTATTTAACGAGTTTTTCCGAATTGGCGCCTGCGTAATCCGCAGGGCCGCGCGTGGAGTTAATTGAATCTAGGAGATATACATGAATACGACGAGATTGCTTATTACATCTTTTACCGTTCTTTTGTTGGGTATGGGGAACGTAGCCTTTGCAGCGACACCTAGCGGTGATAGCACCGTGACCATGCCCAATGCGTCAGGGATGACGCAGGACGGCAATACACCCAGAATGGGCCATATGATGCGTGGTGGCATGGGCGAGGGCGGCATGATGGGTGGTGGCATGATGGGAATGATGGGCGGTTGTCCGATGATGGGCTCAGAAGGAGGGCCCAACGGAAAAGTCATGATGCAGATGCATGGCGAGATGATGCGCTCCATGGGCGAGATTATGATGAAATATGCCGATAAACTTGAAGCACCGTCCTCGTCTACGTCTAAATAGTTAGGCTCGTATAGGCGAAAGAGGCGTCATCCCTTTGCAGCATGGGATGGCGCACAACTTACAGCATCTACTCGACCGGCTCAGTGGAAATATCGGGATATTTTCGAGAAAAATTACTGCTGAGCCTCTGAGCTAGATACTCCCGACCAAAGCTCCATAAATTGGTTGCAAGTGCTCAATTGTTCGACTATAGTAGAAATATGGAAACAAATTCAGTTCTTGAAGCGCTTGCCGCCCTAGCTCACTCGATTCGCTTATCGGTCTATCGCCTCTTGGTGCAAGCCGGGCCAGAGGGCCTGCCCGCAGGGCGTATCGCCGAGTTGATGGAGATACCCGCCTCATCATTGTCCTTTCATTTGAAAGAGCTACACCGGGCAGGATTGCTCGCCAGTCGTCAGGATGGGCGGTCGATTATTTATTCAGCACGCTACGAGACGATGAACGATTTGCTTGGTTACCTCACGGAAAACTGCTGTGGCGGCAATCCGTGCTCTCCCATCACCAGCTGTGACACCTCATTGGAGTCCAAATCATGAAGCGCTTTCATGTCCATGTCGCGGTAGCCGACCTGTCGGCCAGCATCCGCTACTACTCAGCACTCTTTGCAGCCGAACCCACAACGGTCAAATCAGACTATGCGAAATGGGCGCTCGACGACCCACGGGTGAATTTTGCGATCTCCGCCCGAGGCACTTCGCCAGACAAGCTCGGTGTCGATCACCTGGGAATTCAGGTGGAAACCAATGAAGAGCTAGCAGAGATGCAAGACCGTCTGGTAAGTGCGAGCCTGCCTTTGCAGGAGCAAAGCAATATGACCTGCTGCTATGCAAAGTCCGACAAGTACTGGTCTGTTGATCCTCAAGGCGTGGCCTGGGAGTCATTCCAGACGCTGGAGAGCGCACCGACCTATGGCCAGTCTCGCCAGGCAACAGACAGCGGTGGCGTGTGCTGCACACCTGTCTCGAACTCCTTTGACATGGCGCCCAAGGCAGAAAATGCGTGCTGTAAGCCTGGCTCAGCTTGCTGCTAGGGCTCAATGACCCAACCTTTCAAATCACTATCCGATCATGTCTGACAGAACTTTCAATGTGCTGGGCAAAGATTGCCTTCGGGCCTATAGCGCTAGCAGTCAACGAATCGCGGAGCCCAAGGAATGAGCTCAGTCGCGCAAGTAGCCGCTCTCCCGCAGGGCGGCGGTATCAGCTTCTTTGAGCGCTACCTAACTGTTTGGGTGCTGCTTTGTATCATCGCGGGCATCTTGCTCGGTCAAGGCATGCCAGGGGTATTTCAAGGCATCGCGGCTGTGGAGGTGGCACAAGTTAATCTGCCAGTGGGCCTGCTGATCTGGGTCATGATCATCCCCATGCTGATCAAGATCGATTTCGCCGCCATGGGGCAGGTAACCAGCCACTGGCGCGGCATCGGCGTGACGCTATTCGTAAACTGGCTGGTGAAACCCTTTTCGATGGCGCTCTTGGCCTGGATCTTCATACGCCACCTGTTTGCAGGCTGGTTACCCGCTGACCAGTTGGATACGGAGACTAGATGAAGGCATGGTGAGCGGAGATCTGCAAGTGGTTGAATTATGAACCTGCGGCGTTAATGAGGTCAATGTCAGCCACAGCAACCACGCTGTTTGCCATGCTCCTGAACCGGTGGGCATGGCACCGAACCGTAGGAGCAATAAACACAGCAGTCGCCAGGCTTAGGCTTCAGTACGGTATGGCATTGTTCACACTCGTAGAACCACTGGCAGGCGTCGGTCGGCATGCATTCTTTTTTGGCGTACCCACATTCCGGGCAGGTCAACATCGACTCCAGGATAACGGCACTCATTTTGCGTGCTCCATCAATATCGATGGATAGCCTGCGTTCGTCGTAGCTTGTACGAGGGCATCTACGGAGGCCTTGGTACTCTCATACGTGACGGTGGCTAGGCGTTTTTCATAGCTTATAGTCGCCTGACTGACACCCGGCACCTTGGTGAGTGCTTTCTTCACCGTAATAGGGCATACCGGACAGTCCATCGTCGGTATAGATAAAGTAACAGTCGTGGGAACGGCCCAAGCTGGAGCGGTCAGTATGCTCAATGCGGCGGCTACAAGCATTTTTTTCATGACTTCTTCCTTCTAGTAGAACCATGGGGCGACGTAGGGGAACGCAAGTGCGCTCAGCGTTAGCCCGGATACGGTGCCGAATAACAATTTATAGATACGCTTGACTTGCGGTGTGGCACAAACATTCCCAGATGAGCAGACCAGGACAGGTCGCCAGATGCGTCGCCAAGCAAAGAACAACGCTACTAAAGCCGCGCTCACGAAGACAGGCCGATATGGTTCGAGCACTGTCAGATTGCCAATCCATGCCCCCGAAAAGCCTAGTGTGATCAGTACCAGTGGTCCCAGGCAGCAGGTCGACGCCAGGAGGGCAGCGATACCGCTCGCAAGCAATGCGGGATGCTTGGCCTGTGTTGTCGTCGTCGTATTTTTGCTCGTGGAATCTATTTGCATGGTGTAAGCTTACTTCTGTACTTAAGTACAGAGTCAATCAATGAAAAAAACCTCAAAAACGCTGACGGTGGGTCTGCTGGCGCAGGCGGCCGGAATTAATGTCGAGGCTATTCGCTTCTACCAGCGCAAGGGTCTGATGCCTCTACCAGAGCGCGCCTATGGCCGTATTCGCCGCTATACCGACGCTGATCTTGATCGGGTACGTTTTATCAAAGCATCGCAGCGACTGGGTTTTAGCCTGGCCGAAGTAGGCGAACTGCTGAAGCTTGACGATGGCATGCATTGCGAGGAAGCGCGTGAGATCGCCGAGCATAAACTTCTAGACGTACGCGAAAAACTCGCTGATCTGCAGCGCATCGAAAGGGCACTGGATCAACTCGTGGCCCAATGCGGTTCAGCGCACAATGCAGTCAAATGTCCGCTGATTTCAGCATTGCACGAGTCAAGCGAATATCTCACCAAATCCCTGTAGAGTTCGCATGCCTACACCTCATTGGAAGCAGAATTTACATCAACCGGGCGTGATGTCCGCTTTACTGGCGGCGCTGCTTTTCGGAGCAGGGACACCTCTGGCTAAATTATTGCTTGAGAGTGTCAGCCCCTGGCTGCTGGCTGGCCTGCTGTATTTAGGCTCGGGCATTGGGCTTACGCTTTATCGCCGCTTGACGCGCGCGCCAGCAGTGCGGCTACCGCGCTACGAAGTGCCTTGGTTGCTCGGAGCCATTGGCGCTGGAGGCGTGGTCGGTCCCGTTTTGCTCATGGTTGGTTTAACAGGGATGCCCGCATCGGGCGCCTCCTTGCTGCTCAATGCTGAAGGTGTGTTTACGGCACTTTTGGCGTGGTTTGTCTTTAAAGAGAATTTTGATCGCCGCATTGCACTCGGCATGGTGGCCATCGTCGCAGGGGCGCTGGTGTTGAGCTGGCCGGGCGAAGCGCACTTTGCCGGAGTTTGGCCTGCATTGGCGGTGCTCGGGGCCTGCCTGGCGTGGGGGATCGATAACAATCTGACGCGTAAGGTCGCGCTTACTGATGCCACGTGGATTGCTTCGATGAAAGGGCTGGTCGCCGGCATTGTGAATTTGATTTTGGCGTTTATTTTAGGTGCTTCGCTGCCCACATGGCCAAGCTTGACTGGTGCCATGGTGGTGGGCTTTTTGGCGTATGGCGTAAGCCTCGCGTTGTTCGTGGTCAGCCTACGTCATCTGGGCACAGCGCGTACCGGAGCGTATTTTTCAGTCGCACCGTTCTTTGGTGCTGTATTGGCAATTGCTCTGGGCGAATCGGTCACCGTGCCCTTGCTGGTCGCAGGGGCCTTGATGGCCGTCGGGATTTGGCTGCACTTGACTGAGCGCCATAGCCATAGCCATACCCATGAGGCGTTGGAGCATGAGCACCGACATACCCATGACGAGCATCACCAGCATTCGCACGATGTGCCTGTCGCGCCGGGTACAGCGCATAGCCATTGGCATCGTCATGAGCCGTTAACTCATGCCCACGAGCATTTTCCAGACGCTCACCATCGACACAAGCATTGATACCTATTCGTTATATTTGCGGTGAGTTTATAGGGCAATACTGAGTAACCAGCCGCCTAGTCCACACCCCAACACAGTAAGCCAGGGCGGAAGGTGCCAAAACATCAAGGCAACAAGAGCGATTAGCGCCAGTCCAAAGTCGGTGGGCCGATGGATCGCACTGGTCCAAACCGGATCATAAAGGGCAGCCAACAGCAGCCCAACTACTGCTGCATTCACGCCAATCAGCGCAGATCGCATGCGCAGGTTGGTGCGTAACTGCTCCCAAAACGGCAGCGCGCCCAACACGATCAGAAACGAGGGCACGAAGATGGCAATCAGGCAAAGCAGGCCGCCCAGCCAGCCAGTTGGTGCCGCCGTCATTGACGCGCCCAAAAAGGCGGCAAACGTGAAGAGAGGGCCGGGCACGGCCTGAGCGGCGCCATAGCCAGCCAGGAACGTGTCATTGGCCACCCAACCGTTGGGCACGACTTCGGCTTGCAATAAGGGCAAGATGACATGCCCACCACCAAAAACCAAGGATCCGGCGCGATAAAACACATCAAACATAGACAGAGCCTGGCTCGGCCAGACCTGAACAAGCAGAGGCAGCCCGATCAACAGAGCGATGCATAGCGTCAGGAAAAGGGCGCCGGCACGACGGCTTACCGTAATGTCGAGCGGCTCATGCGCCAATCCTTCGGGTGCTTTGAATAAAAACAAACCAGCGAGTCCTGCTGCGATCATCACGCTCACTTGGCTCCAAACGCCTGGCCATACCAGGACTACGCAAGACACGATCGCCATCATGGTCACGCGCAGGGCGCCCGTGCAAAGGTTACGCGCCATCCCCCATACTGCTTGTGCAACAACGGCTACCGCCGCAATTTTTAAGCCCTGCAGTATGCCGCTTGGAATAGCTTCGCCCCACGTTGAAATACCGAGCGCAAAGAGTACGAGCATGACCGCCGACGGAAGGGTGAAGCCCATCCACGCTGCGAGCGCACCGCCATATCCTGCACGAGATAGCCCAAGCGCCAAACCAACTTGGCTACTGGCAGGGCCAGGCAAAAACTGGCAAAGCGCGACAAGATCGGTATAACTGTTGTCGCTGAGCCAGTGCCGGCGGTTAACGAACTCCTCTCGAAAGTAGCCAAGATGGGCAACGGGCCCGCCAAACGACGTAAGCCCGAGCCGAAGAAAAATGAGAAACACTTTCCAGGCGTTGACCCCTTTGACAGGAGGGTCGCAGGTCGTCAATGGCGTCATTTTTCCGCTTGCCCTACGTTTAATTCTGAAAATAATCACCACACAGTACTCGAAGTTCTATGTTGTGTGGTTGCTTTGGTTGGCCTGAAGAATGTGGTAATTTTATCCGTGTTGTTTCCCGTGCCGCGAGTTGGTCAGTTTGTTGAGAGGCCGTGTGTCATTGGTGCCGCAGATATTGGTCGAGATAAGGATAAACTGAGGGGGTGAGCTGGAAGAAGCCTTGTGGGGGCATCAAGCGTATCGCGCAGAGTAGATGTGCGATGAGAGGATTTGCCATGCAGTCAAAGGAACATTGGGATACCGTTTACGCCTCCAAGTCGAGTGATCACGTGAGCTGGTTTCAACCACACGCCAAGTTGTCGTTGAGGCTAATCAACGAAACTGGCATACCTGCCGACGCATCGATTATTGATGTAGGAGGTGGTGCGTCTACATTGGTTGACGACCTTCTGGATGGCGGCTTTTCCAATATTACGGTTCTCGATCTGTCTGCGACAGCCATGACAGCAGCTCAGCAGCGACTCGGTAGCCGCGCGTGTGCTGTCCAGTGGATGGAAGCTAATATCACCGAAGTACAGCTCCCCAAAAATGCCTATGACGTCTGGCATGATCGTGCAGTTTTCCACTTCCTTATCTCGGAGCAGGAGCGCCATGCCTATGTTGAGCAGGTTCTGCGTTCAGTCCGGCCGGGCGGACACGTCATTGTCGCCACCTTTGCCGAGGATGGTCCGACGCGATGCAGTGGGCTGCCGGTCGCACGCTACAGTTCCGAGGAGCTTCATGACGAGTTTGGCGCTTCCTTTACGTTGATGCAGCATGTGAAGGAAGATCACCACACGCCATCAGGGGCCTTGCAAAAGTTCGTCTATTGTTATTGCCGCAAGAGCTAATTTCAGCTGGTCGCGCTTGAGGCGCTGCAAAACAATTAGCACTGTTTGCAGGCCACTGCCATGAGGGCGGGACGGCAAGGTTCGAGCGTCGCCAAGTTACTGACCCACGCCCAGAAGATGACAAAAATGTAATCAAGCTGATGGCAAATTGTCAGCTTTGAGCGTAGCAAAGTATGGCATGATCAATCAGCCTAACCATCGGTTCCAATCTCAGACTCTACGCTGTTTCTAGATGGTGATATCAGTCGGCGTAGCTTAGTACCAAACAGGGAAAGCAGCTGCGCTATGACACCACACGACCACGACCACGAGCATGCTCATCACGGCCAATCGAGTGATTTGAGCGGCGGATCAATGCACGTTGGTGAGACTCATGCCAAACCGGACGCATCCCCGACCTCAGCATTAAAAGATCCGGTCTGTGGCATGGCAGTGACCGAGCAATCGCCACACCATCTGGCGCATGATGGTCAGCCATATTATTTCTGCAGTACGGGCTGCAAAGCCAAATTCAGCGCTGACCCGACCAAATATCTCTCTAAAGGCCAGCCAGAAGAGCAGCACACCGAAGCCGTAGCGCCAGGCACCATCTACACCTGTCCGATGCATCCGGAGATTCGCCAAGACCACCCTGGAAGCTGCCCCAAGTGCGGCATGGCGCTAGAACCGCTGATGCCCTCGCTAGAGGACGATAACCCCGAGTTGGTGGACTTTAGCCGTCGATTTTGGTGGACCTTGCCGCTCACGCTGATCGTCACCACGCTGGCCATGTTCGGACACCAACTGGGCTGGTTTGAGCTGACGACCCAAAGCTGGATCGAGCTGGTGCTTTCCTTGCCGGTAGTGCTTTGGGCAGGTTGGCCATTTTTTGTGCGAGGCGTGCAGTCCGTGATCAACCGCAGCCCGAATATGTGGACGCTCATCGGACTAGGTACATCGGCGGCGTTTATCTATAGCGTCGTGGCGACGGTTGCGCCTGAAGTCTTCCCCGACACGTTCCTATCCATGGGGCGCATCGCGGTGTACTTCGAGGCTGCGGTCGTCATCATCTCATTGACGCTTTTCGGACAAATCCTGGAGTTGAAAGCGCGTTCGCAGACCTCTGCAGCCATCAGGTCACTAATGGGGCTGGCTCCAAAGACCGCTCGGCGGATCGGGGCTGATGGCACTGAAGAAGACGTACCGCTCACCCACGTTCATGAAGGCGATCGCTTGCGTGTGCGTCCTGGCGAGAAAGTACCGGTCGATGGGACGGTCGAGGAGGGCGCGAGTTCAGTAGATGAATCCATGCTGACCGGTGAACCGCTGCCCGTCAGCAAGCGCGTCGGCGACAAAGTGATCGGCGCGACGATGAATACGTCCGGCGCCTTGGTGATTCGTGCTGAGAAGGTGGGCGCGGCCACGGTGTTGGCTCAAATTGTGCAGCTCGTGGCGCAGGCACAGCGCTCCCGAGCGCCTATGCAGCGCATGGCCGATCACGTGGCGGGGTATTTCGTCATGGCGGTCGTTGCCATCGCCATCATCACGTTTTTTGTGTGGGGGCTCTGGGGGCCGCAGCCAAGTTGGGTATATGGCCTCATCAATGCAGTGGCCGTCTTGATCATTGCCTGTCCGTGTGCGTTAGGCCTGGCTACGCCCATGTCGATCATGGTGGCGACGGGTCGTGGTGCGACACATGGCGTCTTGTTTCGTGACGCTGCCGCGATCGAGAACTTCCGTAAGGTGGATACCTTGATCGTCGATAAGACCGGTACACTTACCGAAGGGCGCCCCACATTTGAACAAGCGGTTCCTGTCCAAGGTGGTAGCGCTGACGAGGTACTGCGCCTGGCTGCCAGTCTGGATCAAGGCAGCGAACACCCCTTGGCCGACGCCATCGTGAGCGCCGCGCGAGAGCAGGGCATTGTATTAGCCACGGTAGACGG
>NZ_JAUCBZ010000013.1 GCF_034676545.1 Pararhodobacter sp. | reverse complement strand
CGCTTCACTCGAAAATGCGCTGGCGTCTTGACTTGTGCGCCTTTCCAGCCAACTTGCCCCCAACCTCTTCCCTTGCGCGGGGCATGGCCGCTGCGGCCGCGCCGCCTTCCGCGCTTTCTGCACTTCAGCCTCGCCTTACGGCGGGCCATATCAGGTAAGGCATCATGGGCTTCAAATGCGGTATCGTCGGCCTGCCGAATGTGGGCAAGTCCACCCTGTTCAATGCACTCACCCAGACTGCGGCGGCGCAGGCGGCCAATTACCCCTTCTGCACCATTGAACCCAATGTCGGCGATGTGGCGGTGCCCGATGCCCGCCTTGACGCGCTGGCCGCTATCGCCGGTTCGGCCCAGATCCTGCCAACCCGCCTGACCTTTGTGGACATTGCCGGCCTGGTGCGCGGTGCCTCGCGCGGTGAGGGCCTCGGCAACCAGTTCCTCGCCAATATCCGTGAGTGCGACGCCATCGCCCATGTGGTGCGCTGCTTCGAGGATGGCGACATCACCCATGTGGACGGCAAGATCGCACCCGTGAGCGATATCGAGACCATCGAGACCGAGCTGATGCTGGCCGACCTCGACAGCCTTGAGAAGCGTGCCGCCGCGCTGGAGAAGAAGGCCAAGGGCGCCGACAAGGACGCCAAGGAAACGCTGGACCTGATGAACCGCGCCCTTGTGCTGCTGCGCGAGGGCAAGCCCGCCCGCCTCGCCGAGATCAAGCCCGATGAGCAGAAAGCCTTCGACATGCTGGGCCTGATGAGCGCGAAGCCCGTACTCTATGTGTGCAATGTTGAGGAAGCCTCCGCCGCCGAAGGCAACAGCCTCTCCGCACAGGTGTTCGAGCGCGCCAAGCAGGAAGGCGCGCGCGCTGTGGTCGTCTCTGCCAAGATCGAGAGCGAGATCGCCGTTCTGCCGCCCGAGGAGCAGAAGGAATATCTCGACGCCATCGAACTGGAAGAGCCGGGCCTCAACCGTGTTATCCGCGAAGGCTATGCACTGCTGGATCTGGTGACCTATTTCACCGTTGGCCCCAAGGAAGCGCGCGCCTGGACCATCACCCAGGGCACGCGGGCACCGGCCGCCGCCGGCGTCATCCATACGGATTTCGAAAAGGGCTTCATCCGCTCTGAAACCGTCGCCTATGAGGACTATGTGAAGTTCAAGGGCGAATCCGGTGCCCGTGAGGCTGGCCGCTTCCGCCTTGAGGGCAAGGATTATGTGGTCGCCGATGGCGATGTGCTGCACTTCCGCTTCGCGAACTGAGGCGGGAGAGCACCGTGGCCGAGAACACCGTGGCAGAGAGCAGCGGGCCGGAAGAAATCGGCCAGTTCACCTTCACCGAAGATGAGATCATCCGGTTCGCAAAGCTGTATGACCCGCAACTGTTCCACACCGACCCCAAGGCGGCGGAGCGCGGCATGTTCGGCGTGCTCATCGCTTCCGGCTGGCATGTGGCGATGGCGTGGATGGGCTGCTTCGTGCGTCACACCGGCATGCCGACAGACTATGTGGAAGGCATGGAGACGGATGAAGCCCGTATCCTGTGTCCCGTCGGCGTCGGGATCAGTTGCGACAAGATGCGTTGGCATGCCCCGGTGCGGGTGAATGACACCATCATTTTCGACACGGAAGTGCTCTCCCGGCGCGCCAGTTCCAGTCGCCCCGGCTGGGAGGTCATCTTCCGGCGCAGCCATGCACGGCGCGAGGATGGCACACTGGTGATGAGCCATGAGATCACCCATCTCATGCCCCAACGCCTGTAGCCGATATGGCCAAGGCCTGATCCCGTCTATGGGCGCATACATGCCGAACACGCATCCGCGACATCAACCTGTGTTGTAAGGTTGCTGTCAGGGATGCGTTTTACAGTCCTCTCGATGGCCAATGGGCCGGACCGGCCTTCATGAGGATGGCGACAATGAACACCAGCATCGAGAACAGCGACCGGACCGGTCTCGACAAGACGTCTCGCGCACTGGAGGATCAGGCGCTGGCCGACGTAAATGGCGGCAGCCTGGATGACGTCTTCCGGTTTGCCTTGGACATCGCCAGCCGTGTCGTCCCGGCTGTCATCCCCAAGGCATCTGATGCACTGCGGGCTGAAGTACCCGTCGCAACCCCGCCGACGACAGGCCCATAACACCTGAAAGTGCATGCAGGCGGTGGTCTTTACGGCTCCCCTGCCATCTTGACGTCCGCGTTTACTCCCCTATCTGGCCAGAGCATGATACACGCTCAGGCTGGAAGGCTGGCATCAGGACATCCTTGCAATTTGGCGGGTGGGTGTTTATCTGGTGGCCACCACGCGTTCAAAGATGAGAGTCTGCATCCCGTGTCGTTCACAACGACCATGACTGCCACTTCTCTCTCCCGGGCCACCAAAGCTCCGGGCAACGCGGCTCTGCGCGCGCTTCTCCTCCTTAGCCGCCCCTGAGGGCCGGCCGGGCTTTTGCCTGGGCGCTCAGGGGATCGTCATACCGGGGACGCGACCCGGTTTTGTATCGGCTAATAATCCGGTTTGATATCCGCGCCATGCGCGTCGCCGGAATGTGAGAAGGACCACTGCGATGAGTGAAGCTGCAAACACCCCCGCGCCCGCCTCCAAGAACGACCGGGTCATCATTTTCGACACCACCCTGCGTGATGGCGAGCAGTGCCCCGGTGCGTCCATGACGCTGGAAGAAAAGCTGGAAGTGGCGGACCTGCTGGACGAGATGGGCGTGGACGTGATCGAGGCCGGCTTCCCGATCGCCTCCATTGGTGATTTCGAGAGCGTGGCCGAGATTGCCCGCCGCACCAAGCGCGCCACCATCGCCGGTCTGGCCCGCGCCATTCCCGCCGACATCGCCCGTGCCGGTGAAGCCGTGCGCCATGCGCAGCGCGGCCGCATCCATACCTTCGTCTCCACCTCTCCGCTGCATCTGGAATTCCAGATGCGCAAGACGCAGGAAGAGGTGCTGGAGATCATCAAGGCCACTGTCACCCAGGCCCGTAATCTGGTGGAAGATGTCGAGTGGTCGGCCATGGACGCCACCCGCACGCCGCTGGACTATCTGGCCCGTTGCGTGGAAATGGCGATCAAGTGCGGTGCCACCACCATCAATCTGCCGGATACCGTGGGCTATGCCACGCCGGACGAATATGGCGCGATGTTCCGCACCCTGATCGAAACCGTGCCGAACGCCGACAAGGCCATTTTCTCCGTGCATTGCCACAATGATCTGGGGCTGGGCGTCGCCAATTCACTGGCGGGCCTGAATGCTGGTGCACGCCAGATCGAATGCACCATCAACGGCATCGGCGAGCGCGCCGGCAACGCCGCACTGGAAGAAGTGGTGATGGCGCTGTCCGTACGCCGCGATGTGCTGCCCTATCACACCGACATCAACAGCCGGATGCTGACCCGCGCCTCCAAGCTGGTGTCTGCTGTCACCTCCTTCCCGGTGCAGTACAACAAGGCGATCGTGGGCCGGAACGCTTTCTCGCATGAAAGCGGCATCCATCAGGACGGCATGCTGAAGCACGCCCAGACCTATGAGATCATGACGCCGGAGACCGTGGGCGTCACCAAGACCTCGCTGGTCATGGGCAAGCATTCGGGCCGCGCCGCCTTCCGCGACAAGCTGAAGTCTCTGGGCTATGAGCTGGGCGAGAATGCCCTGAATGATGCCTTCGCCCGCTTCAAGAACCTCGCCGACCGCAAGAAGGTGGTTTACGACGAGGACATTGAGGCGCTGGTGGACAGCGGCATTGCCACCGCCAATGAGCATATCCGGCTGGTATCTCTGGCTGTTGTGGCCGGCACGAAGGGCCCGCAGCGCGCCACCATGGAAATCGAAGTGGAAGGCGAGGTCCGCACGCAGGACGCCGAGGGCAATGGCCCGGTGGATGCCATCTTCAACGCCATTCAGGCGCTGGTGCCCCACACCGCGCGGCTGGAGCTGTATCAGGTGCATGCCGTGACCGGCGGCACCGATGCACAGGCTGAAGTCTCCGTGCGTCTGGAAGAGGATGGCAAGGCTGTGACCGCCCGCGCCGCCGACCCGGATACTCTGGTCGCCTCCGCGCTGGCCTATATCAGCGCGCTCAACAAGATGCAGGTGAAGCGCCAGAGCGTGAACGCGCAGAGCGTCGCAAGCTGAGCTCTGCACAACATGTGCAATGACATGAAAGCGCGGCCTGCGGGTCGCGCTTTTTTTATCTTCCACGTCCCTCGCCTGCGCGCCCTGCGCCGGAGCGGGAGAGCGGAACGGCGATATTCGACCTCTCGCTGACCCCGGAAAAACCCAAGCCATGGACACCCCAAGGCTGCTGTTTTCAACCCGGCTCAATCAGCGGATTGGTGCGGCGGATGAAGGTTTTCACTGCGAAGTTGGACTGGATGCGCGCCACCCCCGGCAAGGTGGTAAGATAATCCAGCGTCGCCTGATAATGAGCGAGATCGCGCACCGCCGCATGCAGCATGTAATCGGTGCTGCCACTGATCAGGAAGCCGCCGACCACCTCCGGCATCTCGGCCACACGGGCCTCGAAATTATCGAGAATCTCCTTCACCTGCCGTTCCAGCGTGACGGAGATGAAGACGGTCATCGCGCCCAGAATCCGGCGCTCGTCAATGTCCACCATATAGCCGCGAATGGTGCCCTCGGCCTCCAGCCTGTGCACGCGGCGCAAGGTGGGCGAGAAGGACAGGCCGATCCGGTCTGCCAGATCCCGCCAGCTGATGCGCCCCTCATTGGAGAGCACCTGGAGGATTCGCCGGTCAAACACATCCAGCTCACGTTCCTGGGCCATATGATCTCACAAATTGACTAACTATGGATCAAATGATCCAAAAATTCCTGAAACTATAAATCAGATCGCACATAAGACCATGGCTGATATATGTATATTGGAGCCAAGGGAGAACGCATTCACAAACAGAGTGCGGCCAGAACCCGGCTCCGGCTTCAGGCCGGGCCAGATAACACAGCACAATTGCCCAAGGCCCCATCATGACTGACATTGCCCCTGTCGATATCGCGGCATCCGAACCTGCGGAAAACCATACGCAAACGGCTGCAACGGATGCCTATCTGACCCACATCATCCGCCATCCCGGTCCTGCGGCCACGGATCGCATCCAGATTCTGCGCACCGGTCTGGTGCCACTCGAAGGCACGCTTAAGGTGGGAGAAGATCTCACGAGTGGCCTGCACCGCATCTTCGCGGATGCCGGATGCCGGGGCGGCGTGGCGATGCTGAAGGGCGGAGCATGCGCGCCTTTCCAGTTTGTCGGCCCCTCATTCCCCACAGATGACACCCATGCAGCATGGTACAGCGAGACCCGCATCCCCGAGGCCGGTGCGCGGATTGTGGGCGCCACCGCCATTATCGGATGGCGTGACGGGGAGGCCTTCGTGCATTGCCACGGTCACTGGCAGACACAGGACCATCTGCCCTCCATGGGTCATGTCCTGACCTCCGAATGCCGGGTTGCAGAGCCCATCGCCATATCCGGTTTCGGTAGCCCAACAGCCTGGTTTGAGAGCCTGCCGGACGCGGAAACCAACTTCACGCTCTACACCCCCGCCGGGAGCGCCCATGCGGACGAAAGCCTGGGGGCTGGCATGCTGCTGCGTATCCGTCCGCATCAGGACCTCTGCCATGCGATTGAGACCGCGTGCCGGGAGCAGGGCATCACGCAGGCGCGCATCTTCGGGCTTGGCAGTGTCATCTCACCAGATTTCGAAGATGCCCCCCGCATCACCTGCCCCATTACCGAGATCGTTCTGGAACAGGGCGTGCTGGTGGACGGCATGGCGCATATTCATATGCGCGCAGTGGATGTGCATGGCACGATGCGCAGCGGCAAGATCCGCCGGGGTGGCAATCCGGTCTGCGTCACGGCTGAGCTTCTGGTGCTAACACAGCCGGCCTGAGGGTAATCGCCCCGAGAGGTCAGCGCCAATCAGAGCCTGAACAGAAAAAGGCCGCCACCGGAGGGTGACGGCCGAAATTGAACAGCATCAGGCGCTGGCAGATCGTTTCTGACAAATACCTCCCATGCAGCCGTCGCATGGTTTCCGGGGAGCTTTTGAGCCCGCCCGGAGCAGCTCGTCCTTTCAGGCAGCTTCTGTGCTGCGCTGGGCGCGGGCGTAATTCGTCAACGTGTCTTCCGGCAGCGCTTCCACTGGCGTGAAATCGGTATGCGCGATGAACTCCGGCCGGGTCGGCTTCTGAATCTTGTTGGAGAGCGCCGACAAGGTCAGATACACGATCTTGCGCGGATACGGCGTGATGTTGCCTGCCGAGCCATGCACCAGATTGGCATGGAACAGCAGCAGTCCGCCGGGCTTGCCGGTGGGGGCCACGATGCCACCTTGCTCCACCAGTTCCGCCACCTTGTCATTATCCAGCGTCCACAGCGGGTAAGCCGTGGTGGAGGTGTCATGCTCGGTGTCGATCGCGCCGCTCACATGGCTGCGGGGCACGAGCATCAGCGGGCCGTTAATGGGCATCACCTCATCCAGGAACACGGCGATGTTCATGGCCCGCGGCTCGGGCATGCCATCATCCTTGTGCCAGGTGGGGAAGTCCTGATGCCACTGCCACACATCACCGGAGAAGGATGACTTCGCGTTGATCTTGAACTGGTGCATGTAGCACTTCTCGCCAAAGATCTGTTCCAGCGGGTCTACAAGCCGGTGGTCATTGGCCAGAATGCGGAAGCATTCATTATAGGTGTGGCAAGCAAAGGCCGTGCGCGGCACGCCGGACTTTTCCATCCAGATCTCGGGGCGCTGGGCGCGGAAAACGTCATTCGCGGAATCGCGCATCAGCGCCACTTCTTCCGGAGAAAAAGCATCCGGAATAAAAATCCAGCCTTCGCGATCGAAGACTTCAAGCTGCTGCTGTGTGAGTTTCATCTCTTCCTCCCTGGGATTGTCATCCGGCGAATTATTATTGTGCCGGAGAACATCGTTCGCACTGCAACCGGACAATCCGGCTCAGGCTGATCTCAAATGCTGCTCGGTTGTGCGCCCGGCCTTATCGGCATGGGCGAAGGCGGCATCAGCCGCTCGTGTCACATCACCGGCAAGCACGGCATCCGCAATAGCGGCGTGCTCGGCCCACACGCGGTCACTCTGTGTGCGCACATGCATGGCCATAAGCACCACATGCATGGAGCGCATGATGTGCGGGATCTGCGGCTCCAGCGTATCCATGATGCCGGGATTGCCTGACATACGGTAAATCAGATTATGGAAACCGACATCGGCCAGAACAAAATCAATCGCATCTGTATCAGGATCCAGAGCCAGACCGTTTTTGACCGATCTTTCCAGCTCCTGTCTTTCCAGGCGTGAAACCTGACCTGCCCGAATACGTTCCGCCGCCAGCCGGGCAGCCAGCGTGTCCAGCGCCCCACGCACCTGATACAGATTGCGGATATGGTCTGGGTTAAGCGGCGTCACTTCCAGCCCCTTGCGCCCCGTCTCCTGCACCAGCCCCTGCTTCTTCAGCAATTGCAGCGCATGGCTCACCGGCTGGCGAGACACACCCAGCTGATGCGCGAGTTCCGCCTGCCGAATGCGCGCGCCCGGCTCCAACCGCCGCGCCGTGATGGCCAGCACCAGCTGCTCATGAACACGGTCCACGAGGATGGGGGATGGATCCAGCAGGTTCACGGCGGTGGTCATAATGGCGGCCTTGCGTTCCGAACTCTGAATTTGGAATTCCGAATTCGTGACATGAAGATTCGAACTGGTCAATCTGAAAACGGCTCCAGCGGATCAGAATATGCAAAACCGGCCAGTAAATGGATAGTTTCAGGCCATGTGTTCCGCATGGTGAAACCAAATGAAGCTGAACAGCATAAGTAGAGATGAAAGAATCAAACTTCGCCCATCTCTGTCCCCCGCGAGAACCCGAACGACAGCATAAGCGTCCCATGCTCAAGCGCAGGGGGCATCGGTGATAGGAGACACTTAGTATTGCAGGGGCGGGATTAGGTGGGATTGGCCGGGATATATCGGGATGGAACCGAATGGCTCCAATGCTTCCCGGCCATTTTCGCGCCGCGCCGGCTCGCCTTTGGATTGTCTTGCAGAAGGCTCATTGAGAGCGATTTGAGACATTGCAATTTGCAGAATGGCGATCTCTTAGATGAGCCTTTGTTACCGATCTCTTAGAGGCCGCGAACACCCTCTTAGTATCACGGCTTGGTCACGGTTGTAACTACGCCGATGTCTGCCGCCGCCCTGATCCTGAAGTTCACATCATGAAGGTCGACGTTGCCCTCGTCGGCATCCTTCAGTCTGCTGAGGAGGGCAACCATTGCCGCGCCGCGTTCGTCCTTGTCGGCCGCAGGTACCAGCAGGGCCATTAGCACACCGACAGTCTCTGCAAAGTTCATGACATCCGCCCGATCCTTGCTCGCATAAACAATCCGAATGCTCGATATGTCCTTGTTCTTAGGGTTGTCAGCCACAGCCAAAAGTGAAACGCCACTTCCCGCCTCGTATTGGCAAACAAATTTCACTTCACTTTGGCATTTCCCGCGCACCATCCTGTTATCAGCGCCTAACTTCTTGGCTGCTTTGTTAAATGCCGGGGCAAGGTTATCAGACTTAATCGTGAAATCACTTGCGATTGCGCCAACGGATGTGATCGCCAAAGCGAATGCGACGAATGTCGCGGCTGACAATTTTCGGAACATTGCTACCTCAGGTTTGTAAATCACAACCTCCAGACACTATCACGAGGCCTCGCGTTTCCTAGCGCTGGGGTTGGCGGCTGTGGACGCGATGTCCTTGCGGAGCTGGACGGCCATCATCCTGACAGCCACGGGCCAGCCTTCCGGCTCAGGAATTTCCGCAATGATTTCATTGTATTTTTCGGCGCTCAGTCTGCCCAGGTCGAGTGCTGAAAGGCTTGCCCCTGCGTCTTTGTATGTGCGCTGAATTGCATCAACAACAAATGCAAGAAGGTCCGGGAAGAGCCCATCGATCCTTTGAGGCAGCAATCTCTGAGAGGGTGCATCAACAGGATCGGCGCGCATCTCTAATCCCGAGCCACCAGCAGGTATGCCTGCCGGGCTGAATGGATCGGGTCCGCTGCCATCTATCAGCCATTCAGGCGTCACACCCGCTGCTATTGCGATGCGCGCCAATGTCGAACGCTTCAGCATCTGCTCTTTGTTCCAGAACCTGTCGAAAGTGGCTGGAGATATAGCTCGCTGGCCAGCCCACTGAAATGGCGGAGCATCCCCTATCAGCCGCTCAAAGCGTGCACGGATCTCGCGATAGCTCATTTCGGACTTCATTTCCAAAACTCCGAAAGCAACGACGCGGACTTGCTCGACATTTCGGGCTTGATATTAATCATATATATCAATGTATTAACCGCAAAACGTGAGCGGGAACTCGCAAATGAACTCCGAAATGGATTTATGGAGTTGACCGTGTCCATTTTGAAGTCCATTATTTCCGAACCGAACCAGTGAGGCCCCGAAAATCCGGTCTGCACACCGGATCAGCGAGGAGTGAATTTGTGGCCATCCGTGAACCGAACGGCCGGTGGAAAGTAGCGAAGCTACCCTCCGGTGACTGGCATCCAGAAGAGATCAAGGCTGCCGTGCGGATGCTCGGCTCTACCCTTTATGCACTCTCCCGTGATGCAGGCTTGCCTGAACACGCCTGCCGAAGCGCCCTGCGGCGCTCCCATTTCGATGGCGAATTCGCCATCGCCGAATTCCTGGGGGTCTCCCCCCGACAGGTCTGGCCATCCCGGTATCGGGCTGATGGCAGTCGCATCCCCGCCATTCGCTACCGGCCACTGATCACCACTGATCAGATGATTAGCCCTGATCAGCCTGAACGTCACCGGCAAAACGCCGCCGCCGTCTGAACATCCCATCCCCTCTAAGCGGATCTTATCATGGATCGTATCCTGTCAATTCCACTCGCTCAGATCGACATACCAGATGATCGACTGCGCCAGATGGACAGTGACTGGGCAGACGGGCTGGCACAGTCCCTGTCCGTGAGCGGGCTCCAGAACCCCATCACAGTTACCATCGCGGACAAGAAGGGGCGCCATGTCCTGATTGCCGGCCTCCATCGTCTGACCGCCGCCACGCGGCTGGAATGGCCTGAGATCAACGCCATTATTTTTACGGGCTCGAAGCTCGAACAGCGGCTGGTTGAGATCGATGAAAACCTGATCCGGCGCGAACTCTCGCCTCTGGATCGGGCGTCGCATCTGGCTGAGCGTCAGCGGATCTATGAGGAGCTTTATCCGGAGACAAAAAAGGGCGTAGCTCATGCGGTTGCGCGCTGGGGTGATGTAAACGAAAAATTTTCGTTTACATCCTTCACGGCAGATGTCGCTGAAAAGCTGGGTCTTTCCCAGCGCATGATCCAGCTCTCAATTTCCCGCTACACGAAGATTGCTCCCGATGTGCGCGCACAGATTGCCAGCACATGGATTGCTGACAAGGGCGTGGAACTGGATGCGTTGGCCAAGCTGGAGCCCGCCCTCCAGCGCAAGGCTGTCGCCAACATGCTGAATGGCGAGGCCAAGTCGGTGAAGGCTGCCGCCGCCCTGCTTCAGGGGGTGCGCCCCGTCGTTTCCTCGAATGACGATGATGAGTTTGACCGCCTGCTTACGGCATGGCGGCGCGGTGGCGCGCGCGCCCGGAAGCGCTTTGTCGACTGGCTCATCGAAGAGGGTGAGGTCATCCGGCCCGCCAAGGCGGCATGAACCCGCGCCCCATTTCCGAGGTCCGCACCATCGCGCGGAACCTGCTTACAGCCATCGGTGTCGGCCTGACTGCCTTCGCCGCCCTCGCAGCTTTCTTCCTCTTGGTGATCCAATGACTGCACGCATGGACTATTTCGTCTGCCGCGCCTCCACCACAGCCCCTGAGGGGGTGGTGTTCTTTGATGGCAGCTACCGGCTGTCGCCGGCCAATATCAAAAATGCCCCGACCATGGCGCTGGTGGCGAATACGACGCTGCTGCGCAAGTCGGCATATGTGGGCGATTGCGTCTCCACAGAGATGGTGGCTGACCTGCTGAACAAGCTGGGGCCGGCATCGGGTGTGCAGGGTGCTCCCCAGTGGCAGGCCATTCCCGCCGCGCTCCATATGCCCCCATCGTCAAAGGCTGGCGTTGCCGCCGCTGCTGCGAATGAGGTGCTGTGATGAGGTCGCACCCCGACCGTCGCCGCCGCGAATGGGGGCCTACATTGAAGTCGCGCCCCTACCACCGCCGTCGCGATGCTCTCCATCGTCGTTTGGACAAGGTCTTTCTGTGGCTTGCCCATGAACTGGCGTTTAAGCGCCTGACCATTGATGTGCTCCAGCGCCGGTTGAACCTGCGGCTGGCCAAGATTGGATGCCTGCCGCTGGAGAGTTGGGCTCTCAAATACTCGGTGAGAGATGCTGGGACATGCCCGATAGATAATCTTAGCGAGGCATGGAGCAACGTCACGCTCGTCGAGCCGCGCTCAGTATGGCCGTCCCACTACGAACGGGCGGTAGGCTGACATGGCGCGCCGTCGCACTCGCTCCACTCTGGATCAGCTTGATCTGCTGCTCGACTGGCAGCCGTCATCACCGGTGGCGGCGTTTGCGGCAGAGCGCGTCAAGGCATCCTCCCTCAATCGGTCCATTTCGAAGGCGGTGGCGGAAACGCTGAAAAGCTGTGGTCGCCCCCGGGCGGCCGTGGCCGAAGCAATGACGGACTATCTCGACGGCGACCCTGTCACCGAGAATGTCCTCAACAATTACGCCTCCGAAGGGCGGGCTGATTTCACGATAAATCTCACCCGGCTGGATGCCCTGCTGGCGGTGACCAAGGATCGCCGCCTGCTGGAATTGCTCGCTGCCCGTCATGGATGGGCTGTGATTGAGCGCAGGCATCTGCCGGCCATTGAAATGGCTGAACTTATGGAGCATCGGACGAAAACAGATGCGGAGATCGAATTCCGCCGCCGCCTGCTGAAGGGCGGGCGGTCATGAGTGGAACATCTGAAATCCGCGAATGGTGGACTGCGGCTGAGTTTGTGGATCTCGGTCTGCCGGGTCTCGCTCAAACCGAGCGCGGCCTCCAGCTGGCGATAGAGCGCGTGGGGGGGAATGACCCTGACCGCGAATACACCTCCGACAATCATCTCGGAATCTGGCGCAAGCGACAGGGTCGCGGTGGCGGACGCGAGTATCGCATTGATGTGCTGCCCACAGAAGCACGTGCTGCGCTGGCCTTACGGCTGCGGAAGGCTGCACAGCCTGCGGCAAAGCGGGAGCGCACAGAGACCTCTTCCGAATTGTGGGAGTGGTTTGAGAGATTGCCGGACAGCCGGAAGGCTGAAGCCCGGCGCAGGCTTGAAGCACTGCAAGCGGTGCATGATCTGGAGATGGCCGGGCGTCCCAAAGACCTCGCCATGATGGAGATTGCCACCCGCGTGGGGGCCTCCCTACGCACCCTCTACAACTGGGCGAATATGGTGGCCGGGGTGCCGCGTGCGGACTGGCTGCCGCACCTGATGCCGCACTATGCCTCGGCACCAAAGAAGGCTGACTGCACCCCTGAAGCATGGGAGATGTACAAGGGGAATTATCTGCGGCAGGAGGGGCTATCCCATGCCCATGCCTATCGCCAGCTCAAAGCAGCTGCGAAGGAACATGGCTGGACTATCCCGTCCCGCAAGACGCTGGAACGGCGGATTGCGGAGCTGGATGAAACCACACGCATCTTCCTGCGGAAGGGACCGGAGGCGCTCAAGCGCCTTTACCCAGCGCAGGAACGTGACCGTACGGCGCTGCATGCGCTCGAGGCGGTCAATGCTGACGGCCACAAGTGGGATGTGTTCGTGCAGTTCCCTGATGGGGAGGTCACACGACCCTGCCTTGTGGGCTTTCAGGATCTCTATTCCGGCATGATCCTCAGCTGGCGGGTGGATAAATCCGAAAACAAGGCGGCGGTGCGCCTCGCTTTTGGTGACATGGTCGAGACCTACGGTATCCCTGACCATGTGGTGTTCGACAACGGCCGCAACTTTGCAAGCAAGTGGATTACAGGCGGCGCACCGACCCGTTATCGCTTCAAGGTGAAGGATGATGAGCCGGCCGGTGTCGTCACGGAAATGGGCTGCACCCTGCATTGGGCAACGCCCTTCCATGGGCAGGCCAAGCCAATTGAACGCGCATGGCGTGACTTTGCGCAAAACATTGCCCGCGATGTGCGTTTCGAGGGGGCTTGGACCGGCAACACCATTGCCAACAAACCCGAGAACTACGGCAGCAAGGCTGTGCCGCTGGAGACTTTCCTCGGCGTGGTTGCCGAGGGGATTGCGGAACACAATGCCCGCACGGGGCGGCGCTCAAAGGTTTGCGCCGGCCGGTCATTCTCGGAGGCTTTCCGGGCCTCCTATCAGGATGCTCCGATCCGGCAGGCCAGCCCGGCGCAACAGCGCAAGTGGTTGCTGCCCGCCGAGGCGGTGACGGCACGCAAGCCGGATGGTGCGGTGCATCTGGCCGGGAACCGCTACTGGGCTGAGTTTCTGGTGAACCATATCGGCCAGAAGCTGGTGTTGCGGGTGGACCCGCAGGCCATGCACCAAGATGCGCATATCTACCGGCTGGACGGGTCTTATCTTGGTGCCGCGCAGTGCGTTGAGACAACCGGCTTCTTTGATGCGGATGCCGCCCGAAACCATGCCCGTGCCCGCAATGACTTCCTGAATGCTGCAAAGGCCATGGCCCGCGCAGAGCGGCAGCTGTCAGCGGCTGAGGTTGCGACCCTCCTGTCGAAGGTGGATGAGCCTGCGCCGCTGCCCGAGCCAACCGTTGTGCGGCCTGTGTTCGGGAGCACCGGCGGTGCCGCCCGGCAGGTCGAATATGTCCACGATCAGGATGCGTTCTTGGCGGACTTCAGCCGCGCCACGCTCCACCTCGTACCGACCGGAAAAGAGAACGGCGCAGAGGACTGATCCCCCGCGCCGCTCAATTTTACAAAGCAAAGGACAAATACCATGAACACGACTGCTGAAACAATCGTCTCTGATGAATTCGATGTGCTGCGCGCAGAAGTCCGCGCTGTGATGGCAGCGGAAAACCTGTCTCAGAAGAGTGTATCTGACGAAAGCGGCATTCCCTACGGCACGTTCACGGCTTGGATGGGTCGCACCTACAAGGGCCGCGTCGCCGACAAGGCTGCGGATGTGCAGCGCTGGCTGGAGACACGGCGCGAGAACAGCCGCGTGCGCTCCACTATTCCAGATGCGCCGCCCTTCGTGGGGACGCCAACAGCAAATGCGATCATCGGCATCTGCTCATTTGCGCAGGCCGCACCTGATTTCGCGGTGATTGTCGGTGGTGCTGGAATTGGAAAGACGACTGCGCTCGAAGAGTACAAGCGTCGGTCTTCCAATGTGTATCTGGCGACAATGGAGCCGAGCATTGCGCCCGTGAACAAGATGCTGGGTGAGCTGGCAGATGTCTTGGGGCTGGATGAGCGCCAGCCGGCCCGCATATCCCGCACCATCACAAAACAACTGCGCGGCGCGAAGGCGCTGCTGATCGTGGATGAGGCGCAGCATCTGACAACGCAGTCTCTCGACCAGCTCCGCTCTTTTCAGGACAAGGCGGGTTGCGGCGTGATTGTCGCGGGGAATGAGGCGGTACTTGCAAAGTTGCAGGGCAACAGCAAGGTGCCGGACCCCCGCTTTGCCCAGCTCTATAGCCGGGCCGGGATGCGCACCATCCTGACCAAACCAAAGGATGAAGACATCTCCTGCCTGATCCGGGCGTGGGGCATTGATACAACCACCAAGGAGGCGGCTCTGCTGCGCACGATTGCCCGCAAGTCGGCGGCCCTGCGCGGCATGACCAAGGCGCTACGTCTCGCCAGCATGGTGGCATCCACTACGGGTGAGACGCTTTCCGTCCAGCATATCCGCGCAGCATGGTCCCAGCTTTCGGCCGAAGAGGTCGGGGCGGTGGCGGCATGAGAAGGGCCAAGGGCTATATCGACCCGTCCCGCATCCATGAATTACGGGTGCTGGCAGAGCGTGGCCTGACGGCTCCTGCCATCGCAATTGAGATGGGAAGCACAACCCATCTTGTGCTCACTGCGGCACGCCAGCACGGCGTCTCCATCCGCAAGATGACGCCCTCCGAGCGGGGGCGCACCGCGAGGGCCTCGGTCACCCGATCTCTTGGCACAGGGTGGGTGACAATTCCGAACTGGGTGCCTCGCGATCTGCACGGTGAGTATCGCGACCAGCTCGTATCCATGGGCGCGGAATGGGCCGCGCGCCATGTGCGCCGGATGATGGAGGATGGCGATGAGCAGCCTCCCGGATGATCCGGTCGCACTGGCGACACGCATCCTCTCCAGCGGACGCCTGCGGGCGATCCTTGCAGAGGTCTCGCCGGAGCAGCTCATCGCCACTTTTGAGTGGGTTTGGGAGATGCACCGGGCCGCGATGAAAAGCGCAGCCTATCTGGCCGCGCAATCAGAGGACAGGGCGGCGTTCCTGTTCGTCTCACCACCCATCACCGCCGCCCATGACGCCCTCGCCGAGGCTCTGATCGGGCTCGGATACGTCACTGTGAAGGAAGAAAACCATGTCAAATGAAGCTGAAGCCGTTGCCCCGATGGCAGATGCGCCTCATCCCATCGTTGTGATGGAGGGCAATAAGTACATGCGCGATGCCAAGGGTGCGTTTACGCCCTTGGAGAACGTCAGGGCGCAAGATCTGTTGCGGGATGAGATGGTGCGCGAGATCGTTGCAGAGTCTCGCGAGTTACATGCAGCTCTTGCCAGCTTCAAGGAGCGATCCCTGTCGCGGATCATTGCGTATCAGGATCTGCTGTCTCAGCATTATGGTGCGAAATCAGGGGGCCCCAAGGGGAACGTATCTTACTCGACCTATGACGGCACGGAAAAGGTCGCCATCAAAATCGGGTACATGATCGAGTACGGGCCTGAACTTCAGGTCGCGAAAGAGATTGTTGATGAGTGCATGAGGAGGTGGGGGGCAGAGTCCAATGCCAACCTGCGCGCAATCGTGAACCGTGCCTTCCAGGTCGATCAGCAAGGCAAAATCAGTCAGGCCAATCTCTACTCGCTGTTGTCGCTTGAGATCGACGATCCCGACTGGAACCGCGCCATGCAGGCTATCCGCGACAGCATCCGGGTCATTGGCACCAAGCGCTACCTCGAGCTCAGGGAACGCGTCAGCCCCGAAGACGAAGGGGTCGCCATCCTGCTTAATCTGGCCAAGGTTTGAGGGAGGCTATGATGCGCATACCATCTACGCCCCTGCCTTGGGCCTCCAGCGACACCCATCCCGAATTCGTGTTCCACGACGATTGGGGGGTGATCGACGTTAATAAGCCCGTCGCTCATTTCGTTTCGGCTGATGATGCAATCTTTGTTATCGAGGCAATACTATTGCTGGAGCGAGTGCGCGCCGAGCTCAAAGAGCTGCACGCCGCGTTCGGTGCGCCGGGCGACTATGGCTACGGCACAGCCAAGGGCGAGGCTCTCTTTGCCTTGTACAAGAGCGGTAACGAGATCGAGCAGGCGCTTGCCTCCATCATTGGGGAGGGCTGAGCGATGGCACTCATCACAAAAACCGTTGAAGTTCGTCAGATCATCTCTGTGACAGTTGATGAAGACAAGTTCTCCGAACAGTTCATGGAAGAGTTTCGGGCGAGCTTCTACCCGTTCTTTGATCTGGACGATCATATCCAGCATCTGGCCCAGCTCACGGCACGAGACATCATCACGGAATGGCCAAAAGATCAGTTTGTCGAAGGCTACGGCCCGCTCACGGATATGGGCATCAGCTGTGCTGAACAGGACGAATGTCTGGAAACAGAGATCGTCAAGGTGGGGGATGCGGCATGAGCAAGCGCGCACGATCCTATCTTAACCGTTATCCGCCGCCGAAACGCTGGACGCCGGCCTTGGCAATGCGTCGGACTGCTTGTCGCATTGAAGACGCTAAGGCCGCCCTTTTTGACATCATCGCCATTTGGAACAGTGTCGATCAAGGCCCCTGCAATGACGCTGAGGACCGCATCTGCGATCTTGATAACTGGCTGCAAGAGCTCCGCAAGGACATGGATGAGCGTATCGCGGCAGGCGAGGAGATCGGCCTATGAACTGGCCCTTCGATCCCCTTCGCCCACTGACCTACGGCGCGATCATTGCTGATCCGCCGTGGGCATACGAGATGCGTGGCCCTGATGGCTATGCGAAGTCACCGGAAGCCCATTACGACACCATGTCGGACAACGAAATCTGCGCACTGCCGGTGGACCATCTGGCTGGTGGCGACTGCCTGCTCTGGCTTTGGGCGATCTGGCCCAAGGTGCCGACAGCGCTCAAGGTGATGTCGGCTTGGGGCTTTGAGTACAAGACGGGTGGCAGCTGGACCAAAACCACGCGCCATGGCAAGCGTGCCTTTGGCACCGGCTACATCCTTCGCAGCTCCTGTGAGCCGTTTTTTATTGGCACCATTGGCCGTCCCCGGATCGGTAGCCGGTCCATCCGAAACCTGATCGAGAGCCCGCGCCGGGAGCACAGTCAGAAGCCGCCCGAGGCGCGCAAGGCAGTGGAAGCCCTGCGTCCGGACGCCTTCTGCGCGGAGCTTTTCGCGATTGAGGAATGGCCGGGCCACAGCATCTGGAACCCCAAGCCGCACAGGGAAGCCGCGCAATGAGTTTTCTGAAGGAAACGACGGCCATGTTCGGCCCTGTGCTCATGTGCTGGATCGCCATCAACATCGGCTACGTCTCCGGCAAGGCAGGGAACTGGTGGCCGGTATTGTTAGCGATGCTGCTTTGCGGCTCGGCTGTTTACTGGGCATCGTCTGTTGCCGAGGCTCAGGCGAAGTCCAAATGGGCAACGCTGCTCTACAACACCATGACGAATGGTGTGGATACGACCATTACGGTTGAGCACTTCCATTCTGATGCGGCGAAGGGAGAGCGCCCATGACCGCAACCGCCCGCCAGATCGGCGCGATCCATGCGCTTAAAACCCGCGTTGGTCTGGATGACGCCAGCTATCGCGATGTCCTCGAAGCCGAGACCGGAAAGCGCAGCTCAAAGGGGCTGAGCGTGAGCGAGGCGGGGCGTGTCATGGATCGCCTTAAGCTGCTCTCCGGTGGCTCTTCAGCGCCTCTCAAAGAGGGGGCTGAGAGGCTTTCAGGAAAGTATGTCGGTGTGTGCCGCGCGATCTGGATCGTGGGCTGGAACCTTGGTGTCTTCGAGGACCGCAAGGATTCCGCGATGATCGCCTTCGTAAAACGCCAGACAGGGTTAGACCACGTGAACTGGCTGCGCGATGATGCGCAGGCAGCACAGGTGATTGAGGCCCTGAAGGGCTGGCTCACCCGCGAAACCGGCTTCGAGTGGAACACAGAGGCTTACTACTTGAATGCGCGTGAAATCTCCCTTGCGCGATGGCGGAAGGAGGAGGTGTTGCGTCGCCAGATCAAGCGGCTTGAGGACTTTGGCATCAACGATGTGCCGGCCCGGTCGTGGATACGGCGCGCATCAGATGCGGATCTCGACCGCAAGCAAACGGATCTGGGCGACCTCTTGCGGAGGGCGCTCAAAGGCAAGTGAGGAGGCAGGGCAGCACATGACGCGAGAGTTTCCACGCCCGGATGTGCTGCCCCGCCCCATTGGCGCAATCGCCAGATATGCCCAGCTGATCGGCCCCGAGGCGGCGTTGAAGCTGGCCGAGGCGCGCGGGGGCACCATCATTTATGTGCCACACCCGCCTGTTGATGAGGCGAACGTGCTGTCTGGCGTGATTGGCATTGAAGCCACCGCCAAGCTGGCAGAAGCGTTCCCGGGCAATCAGCTCAAGATCCCCGTAGGACGCGAATGGCGCGCTGTCGTCTACCGCATGGCGGGTTTGCCCGTTGATCGTGTGGCATTGACGCTTGGCTGCGATCGGGGCACGGTCTATCGCATCCTTCGAGATCAGGATATTGCCGCCCGGCAGATGGTCCTCCCGATCTGATCCTGTCTTACATGTCACTGCGGCTTGTTGCGGTCACGCGCGGCACATTGGCTCCAAACTGGAGCCGTGCATGTACAGCATCAAAAACCTGCAAGCCCAGCTGATCCAGCTTGGTTATGACCTTGGCCCTTCCGGGGCCGACGGCGCTTTCGGACGCATGACCACGGCTGCCGTGGCGCAGTTTCAGGCCGATTATGCCGTTGGCGTAAAGTGGCCCGGCACGGTTGGCGAGAAGACTCTGGCCGCCCTGAATGCCGCCATCGTGCAGAAGGGTGGATCTGCCCGGGCGCTGGCTGGCGTTATCCTGCCATGGTACGAAGAAGCGAAGCGCCTTCAGGGCACGAAAGAGATTGCCGGCAAGGCCAGCAACCCCACCATCATGGGCTGGGCCAAGAAGCTCGGCGGGTGGATCGCCAGTTACTACAACAATGACGACATCCCGTGGTGCGGCCTGTTCCTGGCACACTGCATTGGCGCGACGCTGCCATCTGAAACCCTCCCTGCCAATCCGCTTGGCGCTCTGAACTGGGCGAAGTTCGGGGTGCGTTGCGCACCGACCCTTGGGGCCGTGCTCGTCTTCAGCCGCTCCGGCGGCGGGCATGTCGGTATCTATGTTGGCGAAGACGCCGAAGCCTATCACGTCCTCGGCGGGAACCAGTCAAACACAGTCAACATCACGCGCGTTGCCAAGAGCCGGCATGTCGACACGCGCTGGCCGGCAACGTGGCCCGCGCCTGATGCACGCAAGATTGCCCTGAGCGGCTCCGGCAAACTCTCCACCAACGAGGCGTGACATGACAAACAAGATGGAAGCCGCCCTGCGCACGGCCGCGCAGAAGGTCGGCGAGATCAACGGGACCGCTGCGGTGCTGGGCGTGAGCCCGGAAGCAGTGGCGTCGATCGCGCAGGCCATGCCCGCGCCCCTCGCGCTGGAGTCGCTCTGGCCGCAGATGCTGCGCTACGCCATCACGATCGGGGGCTCGGTGCTGGTCGGCCGAGGGCTGGTGACGGCCGCTGATCTGGAGATCATTGCAGGCGCAGCCCTTGCCCTTGCCCCGCCCTTGTACCGCACCGCCAGCACATGGCTGGCCCGCCGTGCAACCTGATGGCGGATGACATCGACAACGCGCAGCGCCTCGCGGATGCGTTCTGCGAGGCCGGCATCGCGCGGGCGCGGCAGAAGCTGGACGTGCAGGGGCCGGATGAGTGCGAGGACTGCGGTGCGATGATCGAGCCTCGTCGCCGCATCGCCATGCCCAGCGCCACCCGCTGCATTGCCTGTCAGGGTCAGCATGAGCGCGCAACCCGCGCACGGGGGCGGTGATGGATTGGGTTGATGTGGTCAAGGATTGGGTCTGGCTGGCATCCGCCATGTCGCCCTTCGTGGCTGGCGCGGTATTGCTCTGGCTGCGCAGTCAGTTCGCAACGAAAGCCGAGCATCAGGAAGCGCTGACAGCAGTCAGCAAGGGGCTGGCCGATATTCGCACCCATGTGGATCAGCGCCGCTCGGATACTGACGAGCGCCTGACACGCCTTGAAGTTGCGACGGAGGGGCTGCCCACTCGCAAGGATCTGGAGCAGGTCGGGGACCGTCTCGCGGGAGTGGAACGGGCAAGCGCAGTGACGGCCGAGGCGGTGCGCGGCACCGAACGCATGATGGGCAGGGTGGAGCACACCATGAACCTGCTCCTACAGCAGAAGCTCAATGAGGAGCGGGCAAGATGAGCCTGACCGAAACACTATCGAAGGATCGCCGCCGGCTGATCCTTGAGCACCTTGCTGCCGCTGAAGGTCATGCGCTTGGCGCGGGCGTCATCGCGGCGCTTGTGGTTGAGGGACGGCAGGCGACATGGCGCGACCAGGTGCTGGCGGATGTCGACTATCTGGCCCAGCTCGGGCTGGTGACGCTGGTGGAGTTCCCTTCCGCGCTTGGCCCGCAAAAAGAGGCGACGCTGACCGGGCTTGGCCTTGATGTGGCGCGGGGCCGGCCGCACCCGGCTGTGGCTGACAAGCTGCCGGGGTATCTGTGATGTCGCGCCGATCATCTGTTGATGCGCTGCCGCAGGAGGTGCGGGACTGGATCATGCGCCTGCGGGATCAGGGCGCAACCTATGATCAGATCCTCGCCAAGCTGCGCGAGCTCGATACGCTCTCCGTGCCGGTGCCGTCGCGCTCGGCGCTGCACCGGCACTTGCAAGAGGCGGAACGGGTTAAGGAGATGGTTGCCCGCCAGCGCATGATCGCGGAGACCATGGTCCGCGAACTGGGCGAGGTCGATGACAGCAAGGTGGCGCGTGGCAACATCGCGATGCTGCATACCATTCTCACCCGCGTACAGGTGGCGGCGCTGGATGCCGCTTCGGATGGCGAGGGCAAGCTCGACATGTCTCCCGGCGAGATCATGCAGCTGGCCAAGGCCATCGACCATCTCGGCAAATCCGCGAAGGACGATGTGGCGCGCACGCTCGCAATTGAAAAGCGGGCAGCGGAGAAGGCGCGATCCATGGCGGCCGAGAGCGCCAGCCGCGCTGCGCGTGAGCGCGGCCTGACAACTGAAGACATTGCGGCCATTCACAAGAGCATTCTGGAAGGGTGAACCATGGCCGACGCCGTGACCGAGTCTGTTTTCCTGCCCTACCAGTCGCGCCTGTCGCGCGCGGTCGATGCCCATGCAGTGACAGTGGTCGAGAAGAGCCGACGCACCGGCTATTCATGGGCGGCCAGTTTCATTGCCACACTGAAGGCGGGTGCCGCGAAGGCTTCTGGCGGCTCGGATGTGTTCTACATCGGCTATAATCTGGAGATGGCGCGCGAGTTCATTGACTATGTCGCCGCCGCCAGTCGTTCTTTCGCCATCGCATCATCTGTTCGCGAAGACCTGTTTCGTGATCCGGATAACCCTGACCGCGACGTGAAGGTCTTTCGCATCGACTATGCCTCGGGGCACAAGGTGCTTGCCCTGCCGTCCGTGCCACGTGCGCTGCGCGGCATGCAGGGGCTGGTCATCATTGATGAGGCTGCGTTCCACGACGACCTGGACGAACTGCTGAAGGCTGCCTTCGCCCTCCTGATCTGGGGTGGCAAGGTGCTTGTGATCTCCACGCATGATGGCGCGGAAAATCCGTTCAATGAGTTGGTTGAGGACATCCGGGCTGGTCGCAAACCCTATCACCTTGAACGCTGCACGTTCGATGACGCCCTTGCAGATGGCCTTTACCGGCGCATCTGCCGCGCGCAGGGCAAGGTCTGGAGCCCCGAGGCCGAGGCGAAATGGCGTGCGGACATCATTGCCCAGTATGGCGAAGCCGCCGATGAAGAATTGTTCTGCATTCCGCGCCAGTCGGGCGGTGCCGCTATTCCCGGCACGCTGGTGGAAGCGCGCATGCTGGCCACCTCCCCAGTCTTGCGCTTCTCCTGCCCGGATGACTTCGTGCACCGGCCGGAACGTGATCGGGAAGAGGCTGCCCTGCGCTGGTGTGAGGATCATCTTGCCCCGGAGCTCGCGCGGCTGGATCAGATGGACCGGCATGCCGTCGGCGTGGACTTCGGTCGGTCGGGCGATCTTTCGGTGTTCTGGCCGCTGGCCATCCAGCAGGGCCTTCAAAGGCACACGCCCTTCATCATCGAACTGCGCAATGTCCCGTTCCGCCAGCAGGAACAGATCCTGTTCTATCTTTGTGATCGCCTGCCGCGCTTTGAGGCCGGCAAACTGGATGCGCGCGGCAACGGTCAGTATCTGGCCGAGGTTGCTGCCCAGCGATACGGCTCTCGCATTGAGCAGGTGATGCTTTCGGAAGGCTGGTATCGCGAGAACATGCCGCCAATGAAGGCGATGATTGAGGATGCCTCCATCACCTTGCCGAAGGACCGGGACGTGCATGGTGACTTCCGTGCACTCACCATTGTGCGGGGTGTCATCCGTGTCCCGGAGCGCACCACAGGCAAGGATGGTGGCCAGCGCCACGGTGACAGCGCGATCGCTTGCGCACTTGCCGTTGCCGCGAGCCGGGCCGAGGTCACCGAATATGGCTATCGGGCCGTGACCACAGCGCGCGCGAACAATGACTACGGCGCAGGCAATGGATGGGCGCGTCCGAACCATGCCGGTGACACGGATGGGCGCGGCATGGCCCATGCTGGCCGACACATCAGGGGGGCGCTGTGATGGCCCGCTATTCCAAAATCCTCGGCCCTGATGGCCAGCCGATCGACAAGGCTCTCTTTGATCGCATGCCGGTGGCGGGGCCGACGCTGGCCGGTGTCCGATCGCCCATTTCCGGGCATCCCGCTGACGGGCTGACCCCGGCGCGTCTTGCCGCGATCCACCGTGCGGCCGCGACCGGAGACCCGCTCGCCTATCTGGAGCTGGCCGAGGACATCGAGGAGCGCGACCTCCATTATCTGGCGGTGCTGGGCACACGGAAACGTCAGGTTGCCCAGCTGCCGATCATTGTCGAGGCCGTATCCGATTCCCCGGCCCACGAAGAGCACGCGAATCTTGTCAGGGCATGGCTGCGAAAGAAGGTGCTGGCCGGTGCGCTGTTCGACATGCTGGATGCTATCGGCAAGGGCTATTCGATTCTTGAGATCGAGTGGGAGAGCAAGCCCGGCTCAGTGATGCCGGCCGCGCTCCACTGGCGCGATCCGCGCTGGTTCACTTTTGATGATCTCACCCTCGACGAGCCACAGTTGCTCGATGCTGCGGGCAAGCTGCCGCTGGAGCCGCATCGGTTCGTGGTGCACCGGCACAAGGCCAAAAGCGGCTTGACCATCCGCGCCGGCCTTGCCCGCGTGGCAAGCTGGGCGTGGATGTACAAGGCATTCACCCAGCGGGACTGGGCGATCTTCGTGCAGAATTACGGAATGCCAATCCGACTTGGCCGTTACCATTCAGCTGCCACGGATGATGAACTTGATGTGCTGTGGCGCGCCGTCTCCAATGTTGCAGGAGACTGCGCGGCCATTGTGCCCGAGAACATGCGTATCGAGTTTATCGAGCAGAAGAACAGCGCCGACGGATCAGAGCTCTACGAAAAGCGCGCCGACTGGATGGACCGGCAGGTCTCCAAGCTGGTGCTGGGTCAGACCGCCACCACGGATGCCATTGCCGGCGGGCACGCTGTGGGCAAAGAGCACCGTCTCGTGCAGGAGGATCTGGAGCGGTTTGACGCCGGACTGGTGAGCGCCACTGTCACCCGGCAGATCGCCGCGCCCATGGTGGCTTTCACCTTCGGGGCACAGGAAGAGTATCCGACAGTCACCATCGGACGGCCGGATGAACTGCCGATCCCCGTGATTGTTGAAGCAATTTCCAAGCTGGGGCCGCTCGGGCTTGAAGTCGAGGAAAGCCAAATCCTCGACCGGCTCGGCTTTGAGGTGCGCGCCGAAAGCGTGGATGGCAAGCCGGTGCGGGTCATCGGTGGTCGGTCCGCTGCTCCCGCTCCTGCGCCGGAGCCGGCTCTCCAGACCCGCGCTCCCAGCCAGTCAGGCGGGATGCTGGATCGCCTGTTTGATCTTCATGGGCGCAAGCCGGAGCCGGATCATCTGGAGATCCTCACGCGCCGTCTTGGCGAGGATGCGGCCGGCGCACTGGCCGGCTTGACAGAGTCTGTCCGCGCCGAGGTCGAGGCAGCCGAGGACATGCAGGATCTACTGGCACGTCTCGACCGGCTCGAGCTCGAGCCGGAAGCCTTTCAGGAGGCAATGGCGCGGGGCATGGCGCTGGCGCACATGGTTGGCATGGCCTCCATCATCGACGCCACCCGCGACGACTGACGGGAGCGCGGCCGGTGACCACCCTCAGCGCCATGGATCTGCCGTTTGATGAGGCCATCGCCTATCTGCGGCAGAAGACGAACACCACGTCCGAGCACTGGACGGATGTGTTCGGCAAGGCAAATTCAAAGAGCTTCACGGTTGCTGGCGCGACAACCCGCGATCTGGTCGCAGACTTCCGGACAGAGGTCGCAAAGGCGATTGAAAAGGGCGCATCGCTTCAGGAGTTCCGCAAGTCGTTTGACGACATTGTGAGTCGTCATGGCTGGGAGCATACCGGCACGCCGGGATGGCGGGCGCGGATCATTTACGAGACCAATCTCGGCATGGCCTATTCGGCCGGACGCTATCAGCAGATGAGTGAGCCGGAGACGCTCGCCGCGTTTCCTTACTGGCAATATGTGCATTCCGGCTCCCTGCACCCACGCCCCCACCACAAGGCTTGGGATGGCACATTGCTGCGGGCGGATGATCCGTGGTGGGACAGCCACTATCCCCCGAATGGCTGGCGCTGCGGCTGCCGGGTGCGGCCGGTGTCCGCGCGCGGCATGGCCCGCATGGGCCGCACCGGGCCGGATAGTGCGCCCGTGATCGACACGCGCCAGTGGGTCAACCCGCACACGGGCGAGGTGCTGCATGTGCCGGTGGGGATTGATCCGGGCTTTGGCTACAACCCGGGGCGCGAGTGGAAGGCGGAGCGGGTGCAGCTCCCGGGCAATGCCACGCTCACCGTCAAGCCGGCAGCGCCGCCACCCAAGCCCGTTGTACCGGAGCCGCCCCCTGTCAATTTGCATCCTGACAGCTCAGAGGTGGAGCGCTTCCGCGCAGACAATCTCCTGCACAATGACTTCCGGGCGTGGGGCAAGCGCCTCAAACCCACCGAAAGTGCTGCGCTCGATCTGTATAAGGGGTCGGATTACCGGCTCATGAATAGTCATCTGCGTGGCCATCTGGATGCCGACAGCTACATGCCCGCCATCAGGGCTCTCGACGCAGCGCTTGCGCGGGCCAAAACTTCACGGGCGATCACGGTGCATCGCGGGGTCAAGATGGGCACCCCTTGGGACAATGTGAAGGTGGGCGAAACCATCCGGGAACCGGGCTTCCTCTCCACCAGCATCAATCCGCAGACAGCCCAAAATTTTCAGGGTGGAGCCATCATTGAGGTTCGTTTGCCGAAGGGCTATAGTGGGGGTGCTTATGTCAATCGTATTCCTGACGTGAAACATCCGGAATACGAATTCCTGATCCGTCCAGGCTCACCATTTCGGGTGGTGGAGCGGACAGGGTCTAAGATCGTAGTGGAGCCTGCTCGTGGCGCGCGTCGAAAGTCGCCAAAACTTGATTGATCGTCTTGTCGACCTCAATGGCGGCAAGGCATCCGTGCGCGCGATCTACGAGACCTTCGATGATGCTGGCCTGCAGCAGGCCGTCACACATGCTGAAGCCGCCGCCCAAGACATCAAGGTGCGCGGTCGCCTTGCATCTGTCTGGAGCGACGACGCTCCCGAGATCGAGCGCGGGCAGAACTAGCCGCATGGCTGGCGTGATCCTCGAGACCCGCGTGGTCGGCGATGCCGCTATCCGTGCCTTCACACAGCTCGCCTTGCACGTCACCAACACCCAACCCATCATGGCCGCGATCGGCACCGCGCTGGTTGAGAATGTTCACCAGCGTTTCGAGCGCGCCTCCGGCCCCGGTGGTGCGGCGTGGGCTCCCCTTAATCCGGTCTATGCCAGCGGCAAGAAGGGGCCGGGCATCTTGCGCGAGAGCGGGATGCGCGGTGGCCTGATGGGCTCCATCACCCGGCGCGCTGGCCATGACTATGTCGAGGTGGGCACCAACAAGATCTATGGGGCCATCCACCAGTTCGGCGGTGTCATCCAACCCAAGTCATCCGACCGGCTCTATTTCAAGATGGGCGGCAAGATGGTCGGCGCGAACAGCGTCACCATCCCCGCGCGCCCCTATCTCGGGATCGACCATGAGGATGAGCAGGTCATTCTCGAAACGCTGGTGGATGCCATCGACAGGGCGATCGGGCTGGGGTAATCCTCAGTGCAGTCGCCTAAGAGGCTTTAAGAGCCCTAAGAGGGGGGCAGCAGGCACACACCGGGCTCGATTGCTATATCGCCCCCGCCTGACCCTGAGCGCCCGCCACGCCCGCCCATATCGCGCGGCCCTCCCGGCCTCCCCTTGACGCATCTGCGGCCATGAACGCCGCCCGTTCCATCCGCCATTCTGGCCGGCATGGAAACCGTTCTCCTACATAGCGCACTTCCCGAACTGCCTGCCGGCGAAGCTCCTGAATGGGTGCACTTCATTCCGGCAGGCACATTTCGTGGGCAGGATGGGCGCGGCCCCTACACCCTGCGTGATCCGCAGGCGGTGATTGCGACCTCGCTGCAGCGTGCGAACGGACGTCTCCCTCTCGACGTCAACCACGCCATTGATCTGGCCGGCAAGCAGGGCGGCGAGTCTCCCGCACGGGGCTGGATCGTGGGCCTTGAAGCCCGCGCCGATGGTGTGTGGGGCAAGGTAGAATGGACGCAGACTGGCCGCCAGATGGTGGCCGCCCGTGAATACCGGGGCATCTCGCCGGCCATCCTGCGCAAGCCCGATGGTGAGGTCGTGGCCCTGCTGCGTGCCTCGCTGACCAACGACCCTAACCTCACTCAGCTCGCAACTCTCCATAACCGGAGCACCGATATGGAATTGATCGCCCAGCTGCGCACCGCACTGGGTCTCGGGGCAGATGCGCCCGAGGCCGATGTGGTGGCCGCAGTCACCGCCAACCACGCGGCGGTGGAAACGCACGCTGCCAGTCTCAAGGCCATTGCCACGGCAGCGGGGCTGGATGCCGCCACCCCGGCCGATGCCCTCGTGACCGAGCTCCAGTCCCGACACGCCGCCGGCCAGCAGGGTGACACCCAGCTGCGCCAGACTGTGGTGGATCTCCAGAACCAGCTCACCACGCTCCAGAACATCACGGCGCGCAAAGAGGCCGAGCGCGTCATTGATGAGGGCATCAAGGCGGGCAAGGTGGCGCTGGTGCAGCTGCGCACTCACTACATCGACCGGCATATGGCGGACCCGGTGGCGGTCGAAAAGGAGATCGCCTCCATGATGGGGATCATCGGTGGTCGCACCATCGTGCCGACCCCCGTGCCGCCCGGCGAAGTCTCGCTCCACGCGGACGAGCGCGCTGTCTGCGAGATGATGGGGATCGATCCCAAGGCATTTGCAGAAAGCCGCAAGGCGCTGAGCATGGAGGCGCTCTGACATGGTGGCTCTCACCTCTCCCCGCGACACCGTCGAACGCAATGGCGATGACTTCGTCTTCCCGGTTGCTGCCGGAAAGAAGATCCATGCCGGCTCACTGGTCGCTCTGGACGCAGCCGGCAACCTGACGCCGGGCGCGGAAGCCGCGACCCTTCACGGCGCTGCCGTTGCGCGCAAGTCCGTCGACAACAGTGCCGGCGCAGCCGGTGCCGAGGCGGCTCCTGTCAAGCGCGGCTGCTTCCGCTTTGGCAACAGCGCCGGTGCAGATGAGCTCACGCGCGCTGATGTCGGCAAGGATTGCTACATCGTCGACGATCAGACCGTCGCCAAAACCAGCAACACCAACGCCCGCTCCAAGGCCGGCATCGTGCGCGATGTCGATGTCCATGGCGTGTGGGTCGACTTCTGATCGGGGCGATACATGATCATCAACCGAGATAACCTTCAGACCCTTTTCGTGGGTTTCAACACCGCCTTTTCAGGCGGGTTTGCCGAGGCGGCTCCCCAGTGGGAGCGCATCGCCACGCGCGTACCGTCGACCACCGCAAAGGAAGAGTATGGCTGGATCGGCAAGATCCCCAATGTCCGGGAATGGCTTGGTGATCGGCACGTCCAGAACCTGTCCCAGTCGGACTATGCCATCCGCAACCGGGACTTCGAGCTGACCGTCAAGGTCGACCGGAACGACATCGAGGATGACAATATCGGGCTCTATCGCCCGCTGTTCGAAGAGCTCGGCCGCTCCACCGGGGCACATTACGACCAGCTGGTGTGGGGCCTTCTCAAGGCTGGCTTCTCGACCCGTTGCTATGACGGCCAGCCCTTCTTCGACGCCGATCATCCTGTCCTGGACGAAAACGGCAAGGTCGTTTCGGTTGCCAATACCGATGGCGGCACCGGAGCGCCGTGGTTCCTGATCGACAACAGCCGGGCGCTGAAGCCGGTCATACTTCAGGTTCGAAAGGCATGGCAGCTTGTCCGCAAGGACAGCCCTGATGATGAGAATGTCTTCAGCCGAAAGGAATTCGTCTACGGGGTCGACGCCCGGCATGCCGTGGGCTTTGGCTTCTGGCAGTTCTCGTGGGGTTCGAAGCAGCCTCTGACGGGCGCGACCTATGGCAATGCCCGCGCCGCTCTGGCGTCCATGAAGGGCGACTATGGCCGCCCGCTGGGCCTCTCCGGCAAGGTGCTGGTGGTTTCTCCAACCCTCGAAAGTACGGCGCGCAAGCTGCTGAACAGCGATCTGGCGGCCGGCGGTGAAACCAATGAGTGGAAGGGCACCGCCGAACTGCTTGTCGTTCCGTGGCTGGCGTGAGGGAGGGCGACGCGATGAAATCCTACACCATCATCTGCTCACGTCCCGGCCATCGCCGGGCCGGCATTGAGCACCCTGCACACCGGACCTATGGCCCCGGCGAACTGACGAACGGACAGTTGGAGCTTCTGGAAGGCGACCCCCTGATCTCGGTCATTGAGGGTGATGGGCACCGTGAGCCGACATTTTTGGATGTGGTGCTCGATGACATCCGAGCGCAACTTCGCGCGGCGGCTGCGGGCGGCGAGCCATTTCCAGATATCCGAGATGATGTGCGGGCCGCACTCACCCGCCGGCGCTTGGCGCTGACCCATACCGAGGGTGCGTCCGCCGGCACAGCCGCGCCCCAGCTCGCACAGCCCGAACCTTTTGAACCGGAAACGGGCGAGGCCGGAGAGGGGGAAGCGGATGAAGCCTCCCCGGCCGACACTGACACCAGCGTCGATGCCGCCCCGACAACGCGCCGTCGCCGTACCAAACCCGCCTCTTAACCGCGCACAAAGAGCCTCTTGAGCATGTACGCATCCATCGCCGACATGACGTCCCGCTTCGGTGAGGCGGAGATGATCCGCTTCTCCGTCGCGGGCGGGGAGATCCCGGAAGAGATCCTGCCGGCGCGGATCGAGGGAGCTCTGACCGATGCCTCTCACCTGATCGACAGCTATCTCGGCCGGCGCTACCGCACGCCCATCGCCTCGCCCACACCGGAGCTTGTCCGGGCCGCTTGCGTGCTGGCCCGGTTCGATTTGGCGCATGGCGTGGAGCGGGAGCCGACCGAGCAGATGCGCCTTGCCCGCAAGGATGTCATCGCGTGGCTGGAGCGTTTGGCGGATGGCGGTGCTGTCCTCGAAGGGGCGGACAGCACCGCAACCGTGGCCACAAAGGCCCGCTGGCATGATCGCCAACCGGCCTTTGTCACCCCGCCCAATGGAGGGCTGTGATATGGCGGTGGAAACCGATCCCGTCACGCTGGTTCATCGCGCTGTCGCCGATCTGGTCGCGCCATGGTTTGATCCCAAGAAGTGGATGGCTCCGGCTGTCATTGGTCTGCCGATGACCCCGGATGAGTTCCGCCGCCTCTCCGAACAGACCCCGCGCATGCACCTCGGCTGGGAGGGTTTCAAGGCCAATGGCGAGATGGGCCGGATGTTCGCCGGCACGCTCAGCTTCCGGCTGATGGCCGTGATTAAAAACTCCGAGCGCAGCAATGTGCATATGGGCGACCGCCATGGCCCCGGCCTCTATCCGGTCGTCATGGCGCTTGGCGCGGCGCTGCATGGGCAGACCATTGAGAATGTCGGCACCATTCAGGTGACCGACGCCAACCAGGCCAACATTGACGGCTGGAAAACGCTGGGCGCTGCCGCCGGCATCGTCAGTTTCAACGTCCACACCTCGCTCGGCGATCTGCTGGGTGCAGGTGCCGATGCACCTGCCTTCACTCGCCTCGTCTCATCCTTCGATGCGCCCGGCCTTGAGGTCGAGGATGTCATCTCTCTACCCGGAGCCACGCCATGAAAACCTATCTGATCCCGGTCTCCGGCGACCCCTTGCCCTATCCCGGCGGTGTGCTGCCGGCGGAAGGAGACCATGTCGAGATGGATCGTTTCTGGCGTCGCCGCTTACGGGACGGATCAGTCGTGACCGGTCGCCCACGCCGGGACAGTGTCCCCCGGCAGGCTGAGCCATCGTCGCCCGCTGAAGCCGTAAAGGCCGCCAGCCCTCGCCGCAAATCAGGGGAAACAAATGACTGAAATCTCGTTCGACGAAATCCCGCTGAACTGGCGGAAGCCCGGCGTCTATACCGAGGTCAAGCCGGTCTATGACGACATGGGGCTGGCTGAATATCCGGCCCGCACCATCATCATCGGCCAGAAGCTGGCATCCGGAAGCGCTGCCCCTGAAGTCATCACTGCCATCACGCGCCCTGAACAGGGCCTTGCGCTGGCTGGCGCTGGCTCGGTCGGGGCCGAGATGGTGGATTACTTCAAACGCGCGAACCGCGCCACGGAATGCATGCTGATCCTGTTGCCGGATGCGGCAGCCGGTATCGCCGCGTCCGGAACCCTGACCTTTACAGGCGCGCCTGCCTTTGGCGGTCCGCTGCCCGTCTACGTCGAGGATGAGCGTCTCGCCATCGCGGTCACGGCAGGCCAGAGCCTTGCTGCCATCGCGATCGCCGTCGCCGCGGCTATCAATGCCATGGCCCATCTGCCGGTGACGGCCAGTGCCGCAGAGGGCGTGGTGACCCTGACAGCCCGCCACAAGGGCGAGGTTGGCAATGGCTACCACATTGCTGTTGCGCGCCGGCAGGGTGATGCCGTGCCGGCTGGCCTGTCTGTTGCTGTCTCGTCCATGAGCGGCGGCGCGACCAACCCCGACATTGATGATGCCCTCGATGCCATCGGCAATGAGTGGTTCACGGATCTGGTGGTGCCGTGGACCGATGCGACCACTCTCTCCAAGCTGTCCGCATGGCTGGATGAGCGCTACTCGGCCATGGCCCGGCTGGACGCTCATGCCTATGCCGGCGTGCGGGGCAATTACGCCGGACTGGTGACAAAGGGTGGGCTCACCAACTCGCGTCACCTGACCCTGATCGGTGCGCACGGCTCGCCTTCCGCACCCCACAAATGGGCCGCCTCGCTCGCCGGTGTCGCATCCCACTATCTGACCAATGATCCGGCCCGCCAGTTGCGCTCTCTCGTGCTCGTGGGAATTGAAGCACCTGCCGCACCCGATTGCTTTGAGGAGGGCGAACAGAACCTGCTGCTCGGCAAGGGTATCTCGACCTTCTCGCGCCTGAAGGACGGGCGCGTCACGCTGGATCGCGTCATTACTGCCTATCGGGTCTCGAACCTTGGCGTCGCCGACACGGCATGGCTGGACATCATGGTCCCCAAGACCTTGTCGCGCATCCGGTACGACTGGGGGGCCTATGCCCAGCTCCAGTGGCCACGCCACAAGCTGGCCAATGACGGCACTGCGGCAGCCAATCATGCGGACAATGTCGCAACGCCCCGCCGCGTCCATGGCAGCTGGGGGGCGCGCTGTGACCTTTATGAGCGCCGAGGCTGGATCGAGGATGCCGAAACCACCGTGGGCAAGAGTGTCTTTGCGCGAGATGACAGCGACAAGAACCGGCTCAATTCCCGCAAGCGCGTGCAGATCATCGGCAATCTGATGGTGCTGGCCGGCGCGCTCGAATTCCAGGTCTGAGGAGGAACGGATGCAGGTTCTCGGCATCGTCGACATCATCTGGCTCGGCCGCAATATCCCGGTCGAGAAGGGCGCAAAGCTGCGTCTTGGTGGCATCAAGAACACTGCTGTCACCTACGGGCGCAAGGTTGCCCGGTCTGCTGAGTTTCAGGGGTCCGAGGTCTCGGCGAAGACGCACCTCGAGAAGGGGCAGCGCTGGCGTGACCAGTACAGCAGCGAAGTTGAAGGTGAACTGCAGGTCATCTGTGACACCAACCAGACCTACACCTTCCCCGACGCCTTTCTGGAAGGCGACATCCCCACCATGACCGCCGGCGAGGGCGGATCGATCGACCTGAAATGGGCGGCTGGCGACTATCTCGAGATCGTGGCGTGACGCCCCCATGCACCTCTGCGCCTGCGCGCACAATGTCTTTTGGAGTTGCTGACATGACCAAGGATGCCGCCATCATCAATCTGGATGATCTGCCCAATGAGGATGCTGGCCGTGACACTGGCCCGGCCACTGTCATCGATGAGGATGGCACTGTCACCGTGGTGGATGAGGATGCGGAGCTGGGCGGCGGGCTGCCTGTGCGCGCCATCCTCAATCCGGATGGCACAGTGACGCTGCCCCTGCGCAAGCCTGTCGCACTGACCGTGCGCTCGGCGCGACACGGGGATCGCACGGAAACCTATGACAAGCTGAGTTTCCGTGGCCTTGTCGGGGCAGACATCCGGGCGGTTTCCGCCGCGAGCGAGGCCAGCCGGCTCATCGTCCTGATGGCACGCGCAACCGGAATCCGTGAGGCGGTCATGAATGCCCTGTTCGACCGGATGGATGGCGGCGACATCATGGATGCGCAGGAGTGCGTCCAGCATTTTTTCGGCAATGGGAAGCAGACGAAAACCCGCTCGTGATCATCGGCGGGCTGGTCGTCGAATCCAACTTCACGGCCAGCGAGATCGACAGCCTTACCATCGACGATGCCCGCTTCTGGTGGAACGCGATCGCCGCCTACCGGGTGCGGGTGAAGGAGGCGCAAGAGGAGTAGCAGATGGCCGGCCGCACGATGGACCTATCAATACTCGTGCGGCTGGTTGACCGGATCACGGGTCCGCTCGGCGCGCTCCAGCGCCGGTTTGCGCAGTTCGCGGCCCTTGGCCAGCGCATCGGCATTCTCGGCGCTGCGGCAGCCGCCATCAGCTTTGCGGCCCCCATCGCGAGCGCGGCAGCATTTGACCAGGCACTGCGGGATATTGTCGTCACGGCCGATTATGGCGGCACAGCTGCCGAGCGGCGCATCCGCGAACTGGCGTCCTCTGTCAGCAAGCTCGCGCTTGAGGTTGGCATTGCCTCAAATGATCTGCTCAAAGCGCAGGGCCTCCTGATCGCGGCTGGCGCGGAAGAGACACTGGTCGACAAGCTCATGCCCACCATTGGCCGCGTGGCCAAGGCATCCAGCGCGGTCCCGGAAGATGTCGCGAAGGTGACATTCGCCCTTTCAAATTCTCTGAAGATTAGTGCCGGAGAAATGGAGATCGCGCTCGCCAAGCTGGTGACAGCGGGCAAGCTCGGCCGTTTCGAATTCCGGGATATGGCAAAAGAACTGCCTGAGCTCGCGTCACAGTTCGCCAAGTTCCGGGTCACCGGACTGGAAGCGGTGGAGACCATCGGCGCATCCCTTCAGGTCGCCATGTTCGGCACCGATAACACCTCGGCGGCGGCAAACAATTTCAAGAATTTCTTGTCCAAGTTGTTATCCCCCGAAGTGGTCAAGAATTTTGAGAAGAAAGCGGGCGTCGACATTCTTGGCGTGATGCAGGATGCCTCGGCCAAGGGGCTCAACCCGATCGAGTCCGCCATCCAGAAGATCATGCAGGTCACGGGGGTCTCAACCGAGAAGGCGATGGACATCTTCCGGGCGCGCAAGGGCGAGGGCATGACGGATGCCGAGGCGGCAGCGGCCGCTGTCGAGCAGATCAAGGCCATTGCAGGCTCCGGCAAGCTCTCGCAGATCTTTGGCGATATGCAGGTGCTCGACTTCCTGTTGCCCATGCTGGCCAATATCGAGAAGTACAAAGAGTTTAAGCAGGCCATTTCCGAGGCTGGGCTTGATGTCATCGCCAAGGATTTTGCGACCCAGTTTGAGGGGCTTCAGACCCAGCTGGCAATCACGGAAGAGATCGGCACGCAGATGGCCAACCGCATCGGCATTGCCTTCGGCCAGAACCTGCCGTGGATCAATGCCTTTGGCACAACGCTGCTCCAATGGGTACATCAGCTCGATCAAGACTTCCCGGGCATGGTCGACACGATTGTAAGCGGCTTCGGCGCATTCCTCGCCCTTGTCGCCGGGCTGGCGCTGACCGGGCCTGTCTTCACGGTGCTTTCGGCTGCCTTTGGTGCCTTGGCTGCCGTGATCGCGCTTGTGCTCTCGCCCCTCGGCCTGCTTCTGGCTGCGCTCGCGGCCATTGCCTACCTGATCTATCAGGACTGGGAGGGCTTCGCGCCGTTCTTCAGCGAGCTTTGGGAGGGGGTAAAGACCTCTTTCAGCGGCCTTATCGAGTTCTTTCAAGCACTCTTTGCCGGGGATTGGGCGGGCATGGAAGCGGGGCTGGCGAAGGCGCAGGCTGGCCTGTCGCGTGCCGGCCAAGCCCTCGTGCGCATCGCGGCCCGGCTGCTGCCGATGATCGGCAATGCCTTGCGGGCTGGCGGTGCGGCGTTGCTGGGCTGGCTGGACAATCTGTTCGGCGGCTGGCCGTCCAAGATCGCGGGCGTGGTGCGTGGCATTGGCATTGCCATCGGGTCTGCCTTTGGAGTGATTGGAGGGCAGGTTTACGCGTGGGGGAAGGGGCTTCTGGATCGCATCCTTGGGGCCTTCGGTACCAATCCGGCTGCGCTGACGGCCAAGGGTGCGGAACTGATCAACGGGCTATGGAACGGCGCAAAGTCGGTCGCATCTTCAGTTCTTCAATGGGCAGGAAACTGGGCAGGTAACCTGATCAACGAACTCTCCAGTTGGAAAGATGAGGACTGGGCCAAAATCGGAACGGACATCGGCAACAAGATTTCCAACTCGGTGAAAGAAGCCATCAACAGCCTGGTGGACTGGTTCGCGGGCCTGCCGGGGCGCATCCTCGGGGCCATCGGCTCCATTGATCTGTCCGGCATCATCAAGATGCCATCCCTGCCGGCATGGATGGGGGGTAGCCCCGCCGCGCCCGCCGCCGCCAACGAGAACACGCCGGGTGCCAGCGCTCCCGCTGCGCCAGTGTCCGGCCCCGCCAGCGCCCCCGCACCGCAGAAGCAGGGCTTTGCGCCTGTCGCTGGCCCCAAATTCGCCTCGGCCGCTGCCGTATCCGGCAAGACGGATATTGGCGGGCGCATCATTGTTGCCGCCGCGCCGGGCTCCGAAGTGCGGCAGGTGGAAACCACGAACAAGGCCGTGCCGTTGCAGAAAGCCGATAATGGCCGCGTCGTCGGGAGGGTGTGATGTCAATCTGGACTGGCTGGCGCGACCTGCTGCCCGGCCTCATGCCGGCGGCGTTCCGGGGTGTGAGGTTCCACGTCATCAACAGCCGGCATGAGGTTGGCCGGCGCATCCTGCTGACATGGATGCCGGGTGTCGATACGCCGGCCAGTGACGACTTCGGGCGTCTGCCGGGCACGATCGATGTCCGCGCCCTCCTCGTGGGTGATAACTACGTGGCGCAAGCCGAGGCGTTCCGGCGGGCCTGTGAGACTCCCGGAATCGGCACGCTGCTGCATCCATGGCTGGGAGAGAAGCGGGTGCTGATCGAGCGCCCGGCCCAGATCTCCCTTGCCGACAACGAGCTGGGCGTGGCGTGGATCGATGTGGGCTTCACCCCGGTTGAGTTGAGCCTTGCCCCGCTGGTGGATACAGCCTCGCAGGTGCTGTCCGCCGCTGGCGGATTGCGCGCTGCCGCTGGCGGATATGGCGGCGCGGCCCTTGGCGGCATCACGACGGTTGCCACGCGCGCGCAAGTGCACTCGACCGCCAGTGCCGTTGCCGGGGCCATATCCTCCCGCATTGCCATGGCACCGGAAGGTGCGGCCCTGATGCCGTTGGTGCAGACGGGTATCCAGCAGATCGGTGCTGCCATTTCGGGTGCGTCATGACAGAGCTCTCATCTCTTCTTGTCGCGATTGCCCGCCCCATCGCGGATGCCGCGCTCTCCCGGCCTGCCCCGGCCATAGGGGCTGCGGCCGGCTATATCGCGCCTGCCGCCATCATCACCCCGCGCCGGGCCGTCGCGCTGCTGCGCGCCATAGCGGCAGACATTTCGGCGCTCGATGCGCTGGGTGCTGAAGCGCAGGCGGCGCGGCTGGCAGCCTACTGCGCCGTGCTGGCTGATGCGGTGCGGGCGGCGACCGACATCGCCTATGAGAGCCGGCAGGAGGCAGATGCCATGCGCGCTGCGCTCGATGCGGATCTTGCCGGAGCCATGGATATGGCGGCTGATGCAGCGCTCGCACTGCCGGGTGCGGGCGGCGCATTGTGGTCGGCCATCGCCCAGCTGCGCGCCCAGCTCGCACGCGACCTGCACGAGGTGGTCGGGCGGCTGCCATCGGTGCTGACTGTCAGGCCTCCAATGGGCATCAGTGTCTGGCTTCTGGCCCAGCATTATGCCGGAGACGATCCGCGCAGCGTGATCGCCATGCATGGCGACATCGTCACCCGCAACCGTCTGCCGCATCCCGGCACGGTGCTGACCGACACCATTGAGGTGCTGCCATGATCCGGGCGACGCGCGCCTTCACGCTGGTGCTGGATGGCACCCCATATGATGAGTGGACCAGTGCCGAGGTGACCCGCGACATCGAGGACATGACCGGGTCTTTCCGCTTCGAGTTGCGGGATGGTGCGCGCAACTGGGCAGCATTCCCGTTCGCGACCCTTGGGCGCTATGGCAACAAGGTGGCGCTGGGGCTTGAAGCGAAGGTCTATGTGAGTGGCGAGCTGGTGTTGGTGGGCTGGGTGGATACGCTCTCGCCAGCCGCCGGACAGGATGGTGCCCGTGTCTCGGTATCCGGATCGGACAAGGCGCGAGATCTGATCGATGGCGCTGCGACCGTCGAGGGACCCTCCGAGTTCCGGCGCAAAACCATGGACGAAATCGGTCGCGAAGTGGTGCGACCCTATGGCCTCGAGTGGCGCAGCGAGGTTGATGTCGGTGAGCCCTTTGAGCGGTATGTGCTCGAGCCCGGTGAAACGGCACTGAGTGCGCTGGAAAAGGGGCTGCGCCAGCGCGGAGGCCTGCTCACCAGTGATGGTGTCGGAGGGCTCGTCGTGACCCGCACCGGTGCGCGGCGCGCGCCATCGCCCCTGAGGTTCCCCGGCAATCTGCTCGGGTCATCCGGCGAGTTCTCGGCGGAAGGTCGTCACTCCGAATACCACGTGAAGGGGCAGGCAGAAGCTGCCGGCGGCAAGCGCCGCAAGCGTGCCAAGCATAACGCGAAGCAGTCTCCACTCGACAGCACGGCGCAGCCCCTGTTTGCTCGCGCCCTGTTCGCGCCAGCGCTGGCAATGAATCATCCTGCATGGATTGATGCCCAACTCGAACATGAGATGGCAGGCGTCGGTATATGGGGGCGCGCGCGCGATGAAGAGATGCGCCGCTACCGGCCCCTTGTCACCCTCGGCCGAACCCAGCTGACGGATGATGGCGCCCAATGCCAGGCCGAATGGATGGAGCGCACCTCACGCGGCAGTGCGGAGAGCCTTGATTATGAGGTCAAGGGCTATCGGGGCGAGAGCGGGGAGCTCTGGCGGCCCAATGAGATTTCTGCCGTGAGTGATGCCTTCCTCGATGTGGATCGCGACATGCTGATTGCGGGCGTGACCTATCGCTACAGCGAGGATGGGGGAGAGGTGACCGCATTGCGGGTGACCTCTCCTGATGCCTATGACCGTGAGCCGGTGGGCGGCCGCCGCACGAACAGGCAGGGGCAGCACAAGGGGCGCAAACGCGGGTCATCCGGGCACTCCGGACCACTGGACAGCACAGCGAGGCCGCTTTGAAACTCTCGGAACTTGCGCTGCAGATGCGTGGCATGGTGAGCCGTGGTGTGGTGCGCACCACGAAGGATGAGGCCGAAACGCAGACGGTGGATGTGTCCCTCTATGCCGGGCATGATCTGACAGATGTCGAGGTGCTGTATCCTACGGGCTTCGCATCGCGGGCCGAGGACAATGGCCTCGTTGTGGTGCTGGCCATCGGTGGCGATGGGGGTGATCGCGTTGCACTGCCCATTGCTTCACCGGGCAACCGGCTGGGCAATCTCGAGCCGGGAGAAGTTGCGCTTTACAGCCCGGTTGACGGTTCCCGGGTCCACATCAAGGCAGATGGATCAATAGATGTCATCGCCACCGGTGCCGTGAGGGTGACCAGCGCCGGACCTGTCGATGTCTCGACGCCCGCGCCAGTGTCGATCACGTCCGGAGGGTCAATCACATGCACCTATGCGGGCGGCACCGTGGATATGCAGGCCGGCTTTGTGCGCGGGCGGATGTCGGATGGTTCCCGCTTTGCCGCCGGCACAGGCTGGGCCAAGATTGCGGCGGGCGGTCATCATGTGGCCGTCACCAAGGGCGGCATCACGGTATCCGTCCCACCCGTGATCGGGCCTGATCCTGCCCCCGACATCTGATTGTCGGCACGCCGTGACGCATATGCGGCCATGACCTCAATTGCGCGCGCGCGAGATACTCGCGCACATGGCCGCATTCCTCGACATCGCCTTCGCGTATGATCCTGCCACCCGCCGCTGTGACCTTCAGCTGGGGGATGATGGCGATCTGCTGCTGGATGAAACGCCCGCCACCGCCATGCTGATCAGCTTCGGCAGTGACCGGCGCGCCCGTGAGGATGACGAGCTTCCCAGCGGCGTCTCCGAACTCAATGCGCCAGCAACCGTCGTGGAGCGGCGCGGCTGGGCCGGTGATGCACTGGACATTGATTATCGTCCGATTGGCTCACGCCTGTGGCTGCTGGAGCGTGCGAAGGACAGCAGTATTGCCAGCCTCATGTGCACCGAATGGCTTAAGGAGGCCTTCGCGTGGGCCGAGGAAGAGACCGGAAAGAGCGCGGAAATCGATGTGACGCGCCCGCATCCGGGCAGGCTGTTGCAGCGTATCCGGGTCGACGGGCGAGAGCTGCGCAAATCCCGTGACATTGGAGGGCTGACCTGATGCCCTTCCCGGTATCCAGCCCGCGCGATCTGACCCGCCGCATGGAAGCGCTCATGGAAGCCTCCATCCGTGAGGCGCGACCAGACGCCGACCCTGCCGCCATCTCACGGGCCGTGCGCTCACCGCGCGGCATGATTGCGGCCCTCATCCGCACTTTCGTGATGGGCATCTATGAGACGCATCTTCATCTGCGCTGGTGGGGGCAGCAATACTTCCCGGATACGGCGGATGCGGAGCATCTGGAGCGCCACGCCTCCATCTGGGGGGTGGTGCGGCGGCCCGCGACGCCAGCGATCGGTCGCGCCGAAGTTAGCGGCGCACCCGGAACCATCATCCCTATGGGCACGGTGCTGTCTGGTGATGTGGCCTATATCGTGGACAGCACGGTCACGATCGGAGAGGCTGGCACGGCGCTGCTGGATCTGCGCGCGGCCGAGGTTGGCCCCTCGGGCAATGCGGCAGCTTACATTGCCCTGAATGTGCCGACGGTTATCCCCATCACAGACCAGGTCGCCGTCGTCGATGATGGCGGTCTGGTGGGCGGAGCGGCCATTGAAGCCGACAACGCCTTGCTTGCGCGGCTGCTGGTCGAGATCCAGACTCCAGCGCAGGGTGGTGCGGCATCCGACTATCCACGCTGGATCTCGAATGCCTTCGCGACCTCGTCCGTGCGTGTTTATGGCGACTGGGCGGGTGCCGGCACTGTCGCCATCATTGTGGCCATGGGCTCGCGCCTGACACCACGCCCGCCCAGCGCCTCTGAAATGGAGGCCATCGCGTCGCTCATTGAGCGGGAGCGGCCGGTGACGGCGCACCCTGTCATCCTGCCAGCCATCTTGCGGCCGGTCGATCTGACGGTTGAGATCAACCCGTTCGACGGCCCTGTCCGCGCGGCAGCGGAAGCATCCGTTCGGACGTTCTTCGCCGCTGAAGCGCACATCGGTGGGAATCTGTACCTGTCCCGTCTCTCAGAATCTATTTCGTCTGCCGCCGGTGAATATCGGCACCGCCTGATTGCGCCAGCGGCCACCATTGCCGTGGAGCGGCAGGAGCTGGCTGTTCCGGGGACGATCCGTATTCTTGAGCCTCCCGAATGAGCCGCACGCCCTCAGATGTGCATGACGGGTTGATGGCCCTCCTGCCATCGGGCTGGATCTGGCCGGCCCGTGATGAGGGCAGCCTGCTCGCGGCGATCCTGATGCCGGCCGCGACCCTGATCAGCGAGATCGAGGCAGCCGCCGGCGCGGCAATGGATGAGATTGATCCGCGCACCGCCACGCACTGCCTGCCGGACTTCGAACGAGTGCTTGGCCCATCATGCGGAGGCGATCCCTCAACCCTGCCTCTGGCAGACCGGCGTCGTCTTGCCCACCAGCGCTGGACTGCGCGCGGGGGGCAATCCATCGCCTACTACACCGGCGTCGCCTCAAAACTGGGCGTAAAAATTAACATCCGGGAATTCTGGCCCACCCGAGCCAATGTCGCGCGGGCCGGCCATCGCCTGAGGCCAGAGGGGGCGCAGTTCGTGTGGCAGGTCATGGTGCCGGTGGGCACGCCGCCAGCCATGGCCCTGACCCTCGACTGCGAGTTGCGGCGTATCGCACCCGCACACACCAGCATTGTCATCACATTTGAAGGGGTTGGCTGATGGACCGCGTCAATGGTCACGACACGTTCGACATTGGCGACGGGCGTCGCGGGTTCCGGGCCGAGAACCTGCCTGCCGGGATCGTCGGCACCGAAATTACAGCCGATTGGCTCAACGGCGTGCAGGAAGAACTTGCCGCCCTGATCGCGCGCGCGGGGTATGACCTTTCGGGGGATGACCTTGTGCAGGTTCTGCGGGCCATCCGATCCCAGCGCGCCAACTTTGCAGCCGCTGAAGGCACCGGTGATGCGCTCAGCCTCGCCCTTGAGCCTGCACCACTCTCGCTGGTCGATCTGACGGGCATGCCGCTCCGGGTGGTTGTGAGTGCTCAAAATACCGGACCCGCGACACTGCAACTGGGTGACCTGCCGCCACAGCCCATCGTGCGCGCCGACAATGGCGGGCCGTTGCTGGGGCGGGACTGGCAAGCGGGCGCGGTGCTGGATCTGCTCAATGACGGGGCCGCATGGCGGCTGGTCTCACCACAGGCGCGCAACAAGCCGCCAGCTCTCCTCTTCTACGGATGTTTGTGAGGTCCCCAATGCCCATCTATCAGGCCGCGCCGGCGGCCGACGAACTTCTGGATATCACGGCCGGCGGCGTGTCTGCCGGCGGCACATATCTGCTCACCATCGTCAATCGGGGGCGCGCTGAAGGGCGGGTGTCCGTGGCTGTCACCAATGGTGTTGCGCCCGCCCCATCCAGTTGGATCGAGTGGGAAGCGCTCATCAAGGCCGGTGACGTGTTGGCCCGCCATCCGTTGCCACTGCCTGCCGGGGCGCGGGTCTATGTGCGCACCACAACATCAGACGTATCCGTGACCCTCATCGGGCGGGAGGAGTGATCTATGCATCGGTATCATTCAGAGACTTTGCGCGCGGCGGCGGGCGGCGGTGGCGGAGACAGTAACCTGACACATACGCTTGGCATCTATGGCCAAGGCATGTTCGTGGTGTTTCCAGTGGCCGGCACGTTCTCGTTCCGCGCCCCGGTTGCCGGCACTTATCGCGTGCGGTGCGTTGGCGGCGGCGAGAGCTCATACGCCAATGCGGCCACTGCCGGCACGGGTAACGGTGGCACATCCTCGTTCGGGGCGCACATGTCAGCCACAGGCGCTACGGCTGCGGCTCCTGGCAATGGTGTCGGCGGGGATTTCCAGGCGCAGGGCGGGACTGGTGGGGCCGGTGGCAGCTATTCCGGTGGCGGCGGTGCGGCGGCGGGGTCGTACCTCGGGAATGGCGGTAATGGCGGGAACGCTGATGCGACTGAGACTGCCGCTGGCGGCGGAGGAGGAGTTGGCGGGCGCGCCGGTGGAATTGGGGCCGGTGCTGCGCCGGGAGCGGGTGCCGGGGCTGCATCATCGGCATCAGCGGGGGTGCCGGGGGCGGGTATCAGTGGACTGCGGACGCCGCGCTTCCCTACAGATATTCTGGCCGGTTCCGGGGGAGAGGCTGGCACCCCCACAGTCACTGCTGGTGCTGGGGGCGCGGGTGCTGGTGGTGGCGGAAGCTATCAACGGATCAACAGCTCGCCGCCGAGTGGCTCGGGCGGCAATGGCGGTGATCTTGGCGGTGGCGGTGGCGCGGCGGGTGGCGCATCCGCACCAACAAACCCCGGCAACGGGGGGCATGGCGGCGGTTCGGGCGGGACCGTGGGGTCTGTGCCCAATGGCGCATCCCGAGGCGGCAACGGCGGCGGCTGGGCTCACGGCGAATTCGATCTCGCGGAAGGCGCGATAACGACTATCACCGTGGGCAATGGCGGCGGTGCTGGCAGCATCAATGCTCCGGGTGGTACTGGCCTTGTTGTGGTGGAGTGGTGAATATGTACGCACGCATTATTGATAACGTGGCCGTGGATGTTGCGGCCGACCCGTCTACCGCGTTTCATCCCCTGCTGGCGGCTGAGTTTGATGAGGTGCCAGCCGAGGTCCGCGCGGGCTGGCGTCTGGTGGATGACGTGTGGCTGGCCCCGGAACCTGTGGCAGAGCCTGAGCCGGTGCTGGTTGATCTGGCGGCGCTCAAGGCGGATCTGACGGCGCAAATTGACAGCGCCGCCGAAGCAGAGCGCGCCCGCTACATCACGCCCGGCAGCGGGCAGGCGATGACATATCTGGCCAAAGCCGGCGAAGCCGAGCGGCTGGCACAGGATGCTGACCCGGACCCGGCCAATTATCCGCTGCTCTCGGCCGAGATCGGCATCACCGGCGATACGCTGGCTGATGTGGGGGCCGTTGTGCTGACCGCATACACCCAGTGGCAGCAGATTGGCGGGGCGATTGAGCGCGCCCGGCTGGCGGGCAAGGCTGCTGTGATGGCGGCGGTAGATGAAGCCGGGGCACGCGCTGCGGCGCAGGTGGTGTGGCCGGGCAGTTAATACGTCCCCTGTCCGGGTGACGGGGGCCGGGTTTCCCCGGCGATGGAGGATCAGGGCGGCCGCTAAGAGGGCCTGCGCATCGGGTAGGCTGGCCTCGACCCAAGCCACCGTGCCAATGGCCAGATTGACCTGACCATCCTGAGCCGCCCGCGCCGCTTCCTCGGCCGCGTGGGCGGCATCCTTCAGGATCTGGGCAATGGCTTCGAGGTGGGTGGCGATGGCGGTGGTCATGTGCGTGCTCTCCATTAAGGAGCAGTAGACACGCTCTGTTCGCTGGCACAGTCAACACCGCTCAAGAGGCTCTAATTGCCCTCTTGAGCGGCTATTATGAGTGGTGCAAATTCCGGTGTCCCGCGCTGCAAAACCGCGTGGCACGCTTCAATCGGTTCGCGTGAAAAGATGCCGTCGCTTAACATGCAGAGCGGTTTCTCAAGTTCACTGAAACGGGGCCGAGTTTCAGACGTGCCAAAAACACGAAAACCCCTGCCCAGCTTTCACCGGACAGGGGTTTGCTATTCAAAGCCGCTGACAAAGGCAGGACTGGTCAGGCCGCTTCTGGCAGCCACTCTTCCAGTGTAACCTCAAAGGTCATGCACACCGGATTGGAACCCGCAATGAAGGGGCCGCCATAGACATTGCCTTCCGGGTCCGCCACCACGCCGGTGAGGGCCGCAGTGAGGGAGCCATCGGCCTGCTCACGCACTTCACCGGCAAGGCTGACGATTTCCACCGCCGGGCCTTTGATGTGCACCATCTTGCCATCCAGCGTGCCGAGGCAGCTATCCACAAGGCTCCCAAGCGCACCGCGCACGAAGGCATTGCGGAAGCCTTCGGCCAGGCACAGCTTTTCAATGCACTGCACCAGATCCTCGTTCGGCGCGATGCGGGCATAGGCTACGCGGCCCATGCGTCCAGCTTCAACAACGGGATTGGTCTCGGATGTCACGGTCTCAGTCATGGACTTCCGCCTTCGCATGGGGCTGGAGGAGGGGAATATTGGTTTCCGGATCAAAGGCCTGGCGCAGCTCGAAACTGTCGAGCGAGGTCACCAGAACCGGAATGGGATAGGGGCCGACGATGGAGGCTTCCGTGAGGATGTGACCACCCTTCACCACACCGCTTTCCGTACGGATCGCCGCATGGCAATGCACCAGCGGATTGCCCTTCATGTTCACACCGATGGTGGCATTGCCAAAGACCATATAGGTCTTTCCAGCCAGGATCGGCTTGGTATAGGCGATGACGGCATTGCCGCTCGGATCCGGCGGGGCGACGCAGTAGTCCAGCGTCTCGAAATAGCCGCCAAGAATGGTGGTGGAGGCGTTGGTGACGCCAATTTCCGCCAATGGCTTCACCAGCGCATCAAACAGGCTCAGGCCCGGCTCCAACGCCAGACGGATATGGCGCGCGGCTTCCGAGCGCATGCTCTGGATGCGCACCGGATTGAAGCGCCCCGGATGAATCAGGGTGCGCGAGCGCGGAAACTGGGTCGATGCAGCAGCTCTCATCTGGAGTCTCCAAATTCGTGCGCAGGCGATGGCACGGCTTCTGGCCGGGCAGCACCCGTCATGGTCGCTTCATACCCGCCCTGATTGCATGAGAATGGTAATATTCCGCCTGATGTGCTGGCATCTCATGCCTGAAAGGCACAGAAATACTCTATGCCGCACTGCGAATTCGGCAGCGCACAACGGAACAACATTCCTCACCCATATCAGGGCATCTTCTGAAGGATGCCTTCCCGGCCTTTACGTTCAGCGCCGGATTGTTCTTTCATGATAGACCTGATCCATCAAAATTTCTTTCTTATTTTCCCGCCTCTGGCAGAATGCATAGAACGAAAACGGGAAAAATAGATGCCCCGACAGAACAGCCGATCTGCCCCGAAGGTGAGCACGCCATCGGCCGCCCGGCCACTCGATGCGATGGACCGCAAGATCCTCTCCGCCCTGCGCACGGATGCACGCCTCACGATGGCGGATTTGGCGCAAAAGGTGGGGCTCTCCCAGTCGCCCTGCTGGACGCGGGTGAAGCGGCTGGAGCAACTCGGCGTGATCGAGGACTATGTGGCGGTGCTCAACCACAAGGCGATCGGCCTCACCGACATCGTCTTCATCGAGATCACGCTGGAGCGCCACGATGACAAGGTTCTGGACCGGTTTGGCGAACTTGTGGCGCGCATTCCCGAGGTGGTTGAAGCCCATCTCGTAACCGGGGAATATGATTACCTGGTCAAGGTGGCGGTGGCGGGCACCGAGCATTATGAGCGCTTCCTGCGCGAGCACCTCTACCGCATCGAGGGTATCCGCCAGTCGCGCTCCACCTTCGCCCTACGTGCGCTGAAACGTTCCATCTCCGTGGACCCGATGGATTTTTCGTGACGCCAAAGGCTCTTACACAGAACGCATGGGCCGTGAGATGCAATCTGCGCGACTCTTGAGTTCATCTGACGCGCACCGCTTCAAGACAGAGCCCGAAGGCACCAAACAAAACGGCCCCGCACCTTGAGATGCGGGGCCGTCCTTCCCTGGGGCAGACAGGGGCTCGGAAGTGGTCTGTCACTCAGACTGCAACAGACCGCCAATACTGAAACCGCCATCAACCGCGATGGTCTGGCCGGTAATGTAGCTGGACTTCGCCTCATCCAGCAGGAAGGCAATCGCGCCGGCCACTTCTTCTGGCTCGGCGTAGCGGCGCATCGGCACACGGTCTTCCCAATTCTTGCGCACGACGGCGGAATGCATCGCCTTCGCCATTGGAGTTTCGATGGGGCCGGGCGCAATCGCATTCACGCGGATACCGAATTCTGCGAATTCGACCGCCAGAATGCGGGTCATCTGGATGACACCGCCCTTGGAGGAGCCATAAGCCGTGCGGCCAAGGCTGCCGACCAACCCGGACACCGACGCAATATTGACGATGGAGCCGCCACCGCTCTCCTTCATCGCCTTTGCCACTTCGCGTGAGATGACAAAGCTGCCGACCAGATTGATATCCAGAATGCGGCGGAACTGCTCAACCGTGGTCTCGAATGCGGGCGTCGCAGCGCCGATGCCAGCAGAATTCACCAGCCCGCGCAGAGGGCCGAAATCTTTCGCCCAGTCCGCGACCGCCGAGATCACACCGGCTTCGTCCGACACATCGAGACGGGCAAAACGCACCTTGTCGCCATGGGCGGCCAGCCGCGTGCGTGCAGCATCCAGCGCCGCCTCGCCAATATCGGCGGCGATCACATGCCAGCCATCGTTCAGAAGATCTTCCACCAGGGCAAGACCAATGCCGGATGCACCGCCAGTGACGATCACGGAACCTTCACGCGCCAAGATATCCTCCCAATCTTCTTGTTAAAGGGAGACGGCCCGGCCGGGCCGCCTCCACAGTTGTGTGTTACGCAGAGATCTCGCCGCGTTCTTCCAGCGCCTCGCGCACCATCTTCTTGGTGATCTTGCCGTAGGCGGACTTGGGCAGGCTGTCCCAGAACAGCACACGCTTGGGCAGCTTGTAGCGAGAGACCTTCGGCTCCAGGAAGCCGATCACATCCGCCTCGCACACGGTTGAACCTGCACGGGCGACGCACACCGCAATACCCACCTCACCCCATTTGGGGTCTGGCACACCGACGATCGCCACTTCAGCGATGTCAGCATGGGTGAGCATCTTTTCCTCGATCTCGCGCGGATACACGTTGGAGCCGCCGGAGATGTACATGTCGGAAGCGCGGCCCGTGATGTACACGAAGCCCTGCTCATCCATGTGGCCAAGATCGCCGGTGCGGAACCAGCCATTGCGGAAGGCCTTCTCGTTGGCTTCCGGGTTGTTGTAGTAACCAGCCAGCACAGCCGGGCCGCACACGCAGATCTCGCCGGTCTCGAAGGCGCTGACTTCTGCGCCTTCGTCGTTCTGGATCTGCACCTGCATGGCCGTGCGCTCAATGCCGCAGGTGCCAACCTTCACATGCGGGCCGTCATCCGGCTCATGCAGTGCAGGCGGCAACACGGTGATGTTGCCGGTTACCTCACCGAGGCCAAAATACTGCACCAGAACCTTGCCGAGCTTCTTCAGCGCCCGCTTCTGGTCCTCGCGATACATCGGCGCGCCGGCATAGATTACATAGCGCAGCGAGGAGTGATCGAAATCATCCACCGAGGGGTGTTCCACCAGCATCTTGGTGATGGTGGGCACGGTGAAGATATTCGTCACCTTCCAGTCCTGCACAATGCGCCAGGCTTCGGGAATATCGAAGCTGTCAGTGGGCAGGAGGATGGTCTTCACCGAACGGGCGGTGTTCACCAGCTGGTGGATGCCCGCGCCATGGGAAAGTGGGGCGACCACAAGCGATGCATCGGCCTGGGTGGTGCCGGGCATCAGGTCGCACAGATGGTTGGTGACCACGAAACCCATCTGGCCATGGGTGAGCACGGCGGCCTTCGGACGACCGGTGGTGCCGGAGGTGAAGAAGAACCAGCACGGGTCATCATGCTCGACATCCGCCGGCGTGAAGCGGGTGCCGAGATGTTCTGCCACCAGCGCGTCATAGGACTCGCCAAACGGTGCATCGCCAATGGCCACGACAGTGGTGATGCCGGGCGCATCGCGGCGCGCGGCGGTCACATGGTCGGGGAAGTCGGCGTGGGAGATCATCGCCGTCGCGCCACTGGCTTCGGCGAGATAGGCCACCTCATCCGGGGTCTGCCGGAAATTGGTGGGCACCCACACCGCACCCATGCGGAAGCAGACGAACATGGACTCGAACATCTGCGCGCAGTTCTTGGACTGCACCAGAACCCGATCACCCTTGGTCACGCCACGGGCGGCCAGCGCCACGCACATGGCGTCTACGCGCGCATCAATCTGGCTCCAGTCCAGGACCTGCGCGCCATGGACAAAACCAACTTCCTGCGGAAAACGGCGAGCAGACTGGCGCAAAAAATGCGCCAGATTCATCACACGCCGGCTATAGGGCGCAACGCCCCCCTTTGGTGCAACGATGCTCACTTCAGACGCTCCAGGATAGAGACATAATTGGCGACGGCAGCGCCGCCCATGTTGAAGATGCCGGTGACGCTTGCACCGGGAATCTGCATGTCGCCGGCTTCACCCAGCAACTGCATGGCACACAGCACATGCATGGAAACGCCAGTGGCGCCAACGGGATGCCCCTTGGACTTCAGACCGCCCGAGGGATTGACCGGCAGACGGCCGGTCTTCTCGGTGATGCCTTCACGCACCACCTTGTAGCCTTCACCCGGCTTGGCGAGACCCATCGCTTCATATTCGATCATCTCGGCGATGGTGAAGCAGTCATGCGTCTCCACCAGGCTGAGGTCATCCAGCGTCATGCCGGCCTGCTCAAGAGCTGAAGCCCAGGTGCGGCGCGCGCCTTCGAAGGCGATCGGGTCACGACGCGAAAGCGGCATGATGTCATTGAAATGCGCACGTGCGCGGAAAGCCACGGCGCGGGGCATCTCGCGGGCAAGATCTTCCGAAACGAGAACCAGCGCAGCTGCGCCATCGGAAACCAGAGAGCAGTCGGTGCGGCGCAGAGGACCGGCGACCAGCGGATTGCGATCCGATACCGTATTGCAGAACTCGAAGCCCAGATCCTTGCGCAGCTGCGCATAAGGATTGGAAACGCCGTTCTTGTGGTTCTTGGCGGCGATACGGGCGATCTCTTCAGACCGGTCACCATAGCGCTGGAAATAGGTCTGCGCGATGCGTCCGAACACACCGGCGAAACCGCCTTCGATATCTGCTTCTTCCTTGCGATAGCAGGCGTTCAGCAGAATATCACCCACTTCAGCAGTTGGCTTGGCGGTCATCTTTTCTGCACCCACCACGAGTGCGATACGCCCACGGCCGGATTCGATAAAATCAATCGCCGAATAGATGGCGGCAGAGCCGGTGGCGCAGGCATTTTCCAACCGCGTGGCAGGTGTATAGGCCAGGCGGTCATCGGCAAGGGCCACGAGGCCAGCCTGGAAGTCCTGCTTCTGGAAGCCGGAATTCATGACGCCGACATAGATGCCGTCAACCTGTTCGGGAGAAACGCCGGCATGCTCCAGCGCCGCACCGGAGACGCGCGCCATCAGGCTTTCGGTATCGGGATCCTCGAGCTTGCCGAACGGGGAATGGGCGTAACCTACAATACAGGCGCGTGTCATCTGGACACCTTTCTGTTGCGCGTGGCGACCGTGGAGGGCGCACGCTTGATGTTCGATTGTGTTTCAGCCGTGCGAGATGAGGGCTGGCGCAATGCAGCCTCCAGAATGCGGACCTCTTCGCGCAGAAGCGGTACCAACTCAGCGCAACGGTCTTCCTGGAGACGGCTTTCGATTGCCGCGATCGAGAGCGCACCAACAGGACGGCCCTGTGTATCGCGCACCGGCAAACCAAGCCCCCAGGAACCGGGCATCAGAATGCCTTGGTTCAAGGCATAACCCCTGGCGCGGGTCTCTTCCACGCAGCGCAGAAGAATTTCGCAGGAGGCGGAAGACTTCGGCCAGTATGTGGGTAATACTCTTTCCTTCAAT
>NZ_JAUCBZ010000012.1 GCF_034676545.1 Pararhodobacter sp. | reverse complement strand
TTTGTCTGTGCCGGTTGCGTGCCTTTCCTGGTTGCTGCTCGGTTACTCGCCGCTCTGGGTTTTGTGCTGGTTTTTCCAGTCACGGTGAATCTGGGTGATATTCTGCGCCAGCCACTCGCCGAACTCTTGCGGCAGGTCCAGCGAACTGCGGCCCTTGGTGGTGCGGATCGTGCCAATCGGTTCGCCCTGGGCCAGAAGCCCGCGAAAATCGACGGCGTTTTTATCGGGGTCGGCGGGTTTGCGGGCGGGCGCGAGGGCCGTGAGCACCGCGACAAAGCGGGCATCGGAATCCGGCCCCTCGGCGGCGTTGATCAAGCGCGCGATGTCTTTACCTTTGACCTTGGCGGCCAACGACAGCCAGCGATCGCGCCCGGCGGCGGGGGCGGGGCCAATCGCCTGAATCAGCGGTTCCGGCAGGGCCTCGACCACCGACAACATGCGGCTGATGACGGTCTTGTCGATGTGCAGCGCCTCGGCGGTGATCTTGCGGTCAAAGCCCATGCCGATCATCGCCTGCGCAAACAGCGCCTTTTCGATAAAGGACAGGTCGCGCCGGGCGCTGTTTTCCTGCCCCTGAGCGACCACCAGATCGCGGTCGTTGATGTCGCGCACAAAGGCGCGCACCGGCCGGTTCAGGCGGCGCAACGCGGCAATGCGGCGGCGGCCATAGACCACCTCGTAGCGGCCTTCGGCATTGGGCGAATGGCGCAGCATGACCGGCACCTGCTGGCCATGCTCGCGCAACGACTCGACCAGCGCGTCAAGGTCTGCCTCGGGCTCCAGGCGGTCGCGCAGGCCGGCGCCGTCGATCAGATCGGCGGGCACATCGACCAGCGCGCGGGTGCGCAGATCGGCGATCGACCGGCTGACCGCGCCAATCGCGCCACCGGTCATGCGCGGGGCAGGGGTGTGCGGCGTGGGCGTGTCCGACCCCTCCATCAACCCTTTGAGAAGATCCTTGCGAGCCATAACCAGCCCTCCTTATTCGCGACCCCAGGCGGATTGAATGAGCGCTTCAATCTCGCTGTTGACCGCATTCAGGCTTTCCAATGCGCGTTCATAGGTGACGCGGGTGAATTGCGATTTCTCGACCTCATAGAGCGTCTGCTTGGTGATCCCCGCATCGGAAATCGCCGTCGATTTCAGGGCAGGGTGGTTGAGCACATGATCGCCGAACAGGCTGCGCATGAAGCTGACCATCTGGTTTTGCGGCCCGTCGCCGGGCTCATAGCGGGTCACCAGATAGCGCAACCAATCATATTGCATGTTGCCGCCGGCATCGGCGACGACGCCCAGCAGATTCGAGGTCATCAGCAGGAATTGGCACATCGACATCACGTCCAGCATCTGCGGATGCACGGTGACCAGAACGGCGGTGGCGGCAGAGAGTGCGGACATCGTCAAAAACCCCAGCTGCGGCGGGCAGTCGATGACGACGACGTCGTATTCGCTTTCCACCTCGGCCAGTTTTTCGCCAACTCTGGTAAAGAACATCTGACCAGACCGCGCGGCCAGTGCACGCGGCGTGTCGTGTTCGAACTCCATCAGGTCCAGATTGCCGGGAATGATATCAAGCCCGTGGATATAGGTTTTACGGATCACCGCGCGCAGGGGCAGGGGGTCTTCGTAGCGAATCGCGTCATAGAGCGTGCCGCCGTCGATCAGGTCGAATTCCGGCTGGAACCCGTGCAGGGCGCTGAAACTGGCCTGCGGATCGAGGTCGATGCCAAGCACGCGGTAGCCATCGAGCGCCAGTTTCTGCGCCAGATGCGCGGCGGTGGTGGTCTTGCCCGAGCCGCCCTTGAAGTTGATCACGGTGATGACCTGCACATGGTCACCCGCGCGCCGACCGGGCAGGTAGGTGCCGGGGGTTTTGGCGCCCTTGTCCAGCATGACCCGCAGATCCATGACCTCGGACAGGCTGTAATAGCGCCGCCCCCCGGCGCGAATCTCGGGCTCGGGGCCGCGCCCGTCCAGATGCAGTTTGCGCAGATAGGCGTCCTTGACGCCCAACAGATCCGCCACTTCGCCCGAGGTGAATTTGCGCAGCTCGCGCTGTGCGTTCGGCGGGAACAATTGCGCCCGATGGGCTTGCAACCGTTCCGACAGCCGTGCAGCATGCTCGCCGACCAGATGGTCGATGCGGTCCTCGCGTTTCATACTCTGCCCTTCGCCAAAATTCCGTGTGTTACGGTTTTTAGCTGTTTATTCATTTCCTGCCGTAAATGAATGACGCGGTTACCCGAGTCGCGCAAGTGTTTTTCGACATCTTGTGTCAGCCGCGCCACAATCCACAAGAGATCGGGCGGGATTTGTGCCGTTCCCTGCGGGCCTGCGATGGCAAAGAATGCCCGGATATCGCTGGGTTACGGCGTGATCTTCACGCCATATGTTAACCGGGCGCGCAGTCCGGGGATTCAGCCGGGCGGGCGGCTTGCGGCTCTGCTGCTGCGGATTGTCCCGAATCAGCGCGCGGGTTCGTGCCTGCCCAGACCGCGCCAAAGCGGCCCGTGACCGGACCTGAACGCGATGGCGACTTGCAAACGCTTGGTTCATATGATCTTTACTTTGTGTTCATATGGTCTATTGTGGATACAAAGGAGACCCATGATGCCCGTCGTTGCCAAGGCCCGCGAACCCGCTCAGATCAACGCTGTTGCGCTGAAAGCCTATGCGCGCATTGTCGATGCCTGGGCCTTGAGCCTGAAAGAGGCGGCCGGCCTTGCAGATATGTCCGAAAGCACATGGAAACGCGCCAAAAAACCGGATTTCGCCGGCGAGTTGACCAAGGATCAGCTTTTGCGGCTCAGCGCGGTGATCGGCATCTACAAATCGCTGGAACTCTATTTTTCCGAACCCCTCGCAAGACGCTGGTTCACACGGCCAAACGCGGGCCCCTTGTTTGCCGGCCAGCGCCCGGTTGAGACGGCGATCGAAGGGGGGCTGCCGCAGATTCTTGCGATTCGGACCTATCTTGATGCGCTGCGGGGCGGCGTATGAGGCAGACCGAGATTTCGGATCGCGGTCTGGTTCGCCTGTTGCCCGCAACCTATCACAAGCCGCCCGCGCTGCGGGGTCTTGTCGATACCGAGGATGAGCTTGAGATCCTCGCCCGGATCGAGGGGTTGACCAGCGGTCGCCTGCAGGCCGAGCGCGGCCGGAACCCGCATCTTGACCCGCGCGAACTGGCCTGGCAACGCCGCCGCCGCGACCTGCGCCTCTATGGCGACAGCCACGTCAACGCGGCCTTTACCTACACGCGGGCGGGCGGCAACCGCTTCAACCCCGGCGACCGCGGCGCCTGGTATTGCGCCTGGGATGTGATGGTCTCGGTCAGCGAGGTTGCCTGGCACCGAACGCGCGAGCTTGGCTACACCGGCTGTTTCGAGGACAGCGCGCGCTATGTCGAGCTGCTGGCGGATTTCATCGGGGTTTTCGATGATATGACCGACGAGCCCGATCATCCGGCGCTGAATGCGGACCCGGACCTTGGCTATCCCGAGGGGCAGAGCCTCGCGCAAACCCTGCGGCGTGACGGCTCACGCGGCCTGATCTATCCCTCCGTCCGAGCGCCAGCCCCCGGCGGAAACTGCCTCGTCTGCTTTGAACCCCGCGCGATCCAGAATGTCCGACCGGGCGCATCCTGGGATCTCGTCTGGGACGGCACGCCGGAGTATTCGATCCTTGCTGTCGGTTAAAACGGGTCGCGCGCCCCGGCACGGGTCCGCAGCAGGTCAAGACCGCGCCAAGCGCCGCACCGCGGCGACCAACGCCGCACAGGTTGCATGGCCTGACGCGGGTTGGGGATCTTGTGACACCGGGCGCGGGCCGGGATCGGATACGGCACCCGCAGGATCACCGCGCCCGGCGTCAGGCGGTTTCGCAGGGCGCCTGTTGCGCCCCTGATCCGTCAGAGCCAGTAGTTGGGGATCCGGTAGTGATGGTGGGTGCGTTGCTCCCAGTCGCGGTCACGGTGCCAATTGTCCGGCGTCACGGGCGCGCCTTTGACATCTTGTTCGGTGATGTCGGTGGCAAAGCCATCAAGGCGCGGCTCATAGCGCAGCTTGCCCCAGGGCACCGGATAATGGTCTTCGCCCATGCCCAGAAAGCCGCCGAACCCCATGACCGCATAGGCAACCTTGCCCGTTTTCTTGTCAATCATCAGGTGGTCGATCGTGCCGATCCTGGTGCCGTCCGCGCCGTAGACCGTGGTGCCGTTTACATCCGAGGACGAAACAAGCGGTGCCGGTGTTGTCGTGGTCATTGTGCTATCCTCCTGTGAGTTGCAGTCTGCAAGGATAACGTTTCAACGCCGGAAGGGTTCCGCGTGGCTGGGCGGGAACACGGTTGGCTGCGCGCATTCTTGCCACCAAGGGCAATGCGGCGCAGACTTCGGCCCGCAGACCCCGGCCCGCAGGATCAGACCGCGAACCACCGCGCCAGCATCCACAGGCCCATGCCCAGCATGATCAGGTTTTCCGACAGCGAGACGGCCCCCAGCGGTACATTCGATCCACCGCCGACACAGGCGCATTTCAGCGCGCGCTTGTCGATATAGACCGCCTTGATCACACTCACCGCCCCGACAGCGCCGATGAAAATGCCAACCGGCGCGACAAGCCAGATCCATGCGCTGCCCGTGCCGATCAGCGCCATCATGCCGACGCCTGTATAGAGCTCCAGGAACGGATAGGCATAGCCATAGGGCACATGGCGGCGCGCCAGCAGGTCATAGCCCAGAAACCCGCTGACAAAGCCCTCGACGTCGCGCAATTTCTGGATCGCCAGCGCCACCATCGAGAGCGCGAAGAACCACATCAGAAAGATCGCCACCGGAAACCCGGCATAAAGGTTCAGCACAATCGCCAGCGCCGTCAGGGCCGTCGCGGCGAAAATGGCAATGACCGGGGCGTAAGTCGTATCGCCCTCGGCAAGAACGCGATAGCCGAAATGGGTCTTCAGATCGCTGTAGCCGCCGATCTGCTGGCCGTCGATATAGGTGATCGGCGTGGTCTTGACGTCATGCGCGGCCATGAAGGCATCGACCTGCGCGCGCGTCGTCAACAGCGTGTCATTGACGGTATAGCCTTTGCGCTCCAGCAAGGATTTCGACTTCAGGCCAAAGGGACACAGGTGATCGGGCATCGCCATGCGATAGAGCGCTGCGGTCTTGCCGGTGCCGATGCTTTTCGCGCGGGCGGCCGCGGGGCTGTCGATGGGGCCGTCGATGGGGTTGCCTTGGGTCATGACTGGGTCTCCTCTGGTCGCGGTGTCACGCCTTGGTGTGCAGGGCGCGCGCGTGCCGCGGTTCGGTCAGATGCGGGGCAGGGGAACAGCGCGGCCAACGCGTCGGACGTGTAGTCGTCCACGGCGATCACCTGATCCACCAGCGCGGTCATCGCCGCGATCCCGGCCATCTCCGCATCGCTCAGGATGCCCGCCGCAAGCGCCTCGGCCGGAGTCTTGCGCGCCTCGCGCAGGCGTTTCATCACTGGCGCCATTTGCACGACCTTGGCGTAACAGGCGTTGAGCACCTGCACGCCATCGCCGTCGCGACCGCCGAACAGCCGCCCGGTGATCCGGTCGCGGGTGGCCGAGGGGTGGAACAGCAGGTCGCTGCACGCGGCCGTCAAGCGGTCATCGGGCTTGCGCTGCGTCGCCCCGGGCAGGGTCAGACCGCGCAAGATCCACGCCGCCCAGCGGGCCGGCAGATTGGCAACCACCGCGTCCAAAGATGTCTGGATGCGGTTGAACGACTGGGCCGCCGCATAGCGCAACAGCGGCAAATCGGCCTCTTGGCGGCCCTCATCCTGCCACCGCTTCAGCGCCGCCGACAGGATATACATCTCGGACAGAATATCGCCCATCCGCCCCGAGATCATCTCGTTGCGTTTCAGCGCCCCGCCCAGGGTCAGGAACAAGACATCCGCCGTCAGCGCATAGGCCGCCGACCAGCGCGCCAACTGGCGATAAATCGGCGTGGCGGCCCCGGCAGCGGGGGCCGGGGCAAACCGCCCGCCGGTCAGCGCGCGGCCCCAGGCCCGGAACAGGGTTTTCGTGGTATGCCCGACATGCGCCCAGAGGCTTTTGTCGAACATTTCCAGTGACTTCTCGGCGTCCGGCTCTTGCAGCGCCAGCATGGTCTCCAGCATATGCGGATGCGCGCGGATCGAGCCTTGGCCGAAAATGATCAGGCTGCGCGTGACGATGTTTGCGCCTTCCACCGTGATGCCGATGGGCACCGCGCGATACAGCGGCAGCAGATAATTGGACGGCCCGTCGATCACCGCCTTGCCGGAATGCACATCCATCGCGTCATTCACCGCCTCGCGCATCCGGAATGTCGCGTGCGCCTTCATGATCGCGGAAATGACCGAGAGGGCGCGGCCCTCGTCCAACCCCGCGCAGGTCAGGTGGCGCGCGGCCTCCATCGCATAGGCATCCGCCGCCAAACGGCCCAGACGCGCCTGAATGCCGCCGAATTTGCCGATCGGCAGGTTGAATTGCTGCCGAATGCGCGCATAGGCCCCGGTCGTATGCGCGCAAAACGCAATTGCCGCGCAGCCCATCGACGGCAGCGAAATGCCCCGCCCGGCAGCCAGCGCCGCCATCAGCATCATCCAGCCCTTGCCCGCATACTCCGGCCCGCCGATGATGTTTTCCAGCGGGATGAACACATCCGTGCCGGTGGTCGGGCCATTCATGAACAGCGTCGAGGACGGGATATGCCGACGCCCGGTCTCCACCCCCTCAAGATCGGTTGGAACCAGCGCGCAGGTGATGCCGATATCAGGCGTGTCGCCCAGCAATCCATAGGGGTCGCGCAGCTTGAACGCAAGGCCCAGAACGGTGCAGACCGGCGCCAGCGTGATATAGCGTTTCGCCCAGGTCAGGCGGATGCCCAGAACCGTCTGACCCTGCCAGTCACCGTTGCAAATCACGCCCTCGTCGATCATCGCACCCGCATCGGATCCGGCCTCGGCGCTGGTCAGGCCGAAGGCGGGCAGCTCGCGCCCATCGGCCAGTCGGGGCAGCCACTGGTCCTTTTGCGCCTCGGTGCCGAACATATGCAGCAACTCGCCCGGCCCCAGCGAGTTGGGCACCATCACCGTGACCGCCGCCGCAATCGAGCGGGTCGAGATGTAGCGCACGATTTCGGAATGGGCGAAGGCCGAAAACCCCAGCCCACCATAAGATTCCGGAATGATCATGCCGAAGAACCTGTTGTCGCGCAGAAACTGCCAGGCCTCGGGCGGCAGGTCGGCGGTTTCGTGGTTGATCTGCCAGTCGTCAACCAGGCCGCAAAGCTGCTGGACTGGGCCATCCAGGAACGCCTGTTCCGCCGCCGACAGGGTCGGGGGTTTGACCGCGTGCAGCCTGGACCAGTCGGGATTGCCGGAAAACAACTCGGCCTCCCACCAGACTTCACCGGCGTTCAGCGCCTCGCTTTCCGTCTCGGACAGGGCCGGAAGTGCGGCCTTGGCCCAGGCGTGGATGGGTTTGGTGAAAACGCGTGTGCGAAAGCTGGCCATGTCATGCTCCTTGCTGACTCTAACCAGCCGCTGCGCGATTCGTTCCGCAAGACGCGGTCGAACCACGCCGCGCGTCGCGCTCGGGCATCGACCCGTGCAGGGTCAAACCGTTGGAACACCAGATGATTTAACATAACACTGCTTATTGGACTTAGACCTCATTTTGCCACGCAACGGATCGAGGGCCGCGCCCCGCTGCGGCGGGAAACGGATGCGGTTTTGCCGTTACGTCGCGAACTGCTCTGAACGTTTTTTCTGGACAGGTGTCCAGTTTGTTTGTTTGATAAAGCTGAGGCGACCGGGAGAATCGCTGACGGATACCAAGAGAGGAGCTTGGAAGATGGACTTCGATTATGTGATCGTGGGCGGCGGATCGGCGGGTGCCACCTTGGCCGCGCGGCTGAGCGAGGACGCCGCGACAACGGTTTGCCTGTTGGAAGCGGGCGGGCGCGGCGACGGGATTCTGGTGCGCGCGCCGGCTGCCGTGGTGGCGGTGCTGCCGGGACACGGCAAGATCAACAACTGGGCCTTCAACACCGTGCCGCAGCCGGGGCTGAACGGGCGACGGGGCTATCAGCCGCGCGGGCGCGCGCTTGGCGGCTCCAGCGCGATCAACGCCATGCTCTATGTGCGCGGCCACCGCGACGACTATGACACATGGGCCGATCTGGGCTGCGAGGGCTGGGACTGGGAAAGCGTCCTGCCCTATTTCAAGCGCTCGGAGAACAACGAGGACGGCGCGGGCGAACATCACGGCGCAAGCGGTCCGCTGCATGTCAGCCACCAGAAAAGCCCGCGCCCGATCACCGAGGCCTTTGTCGAGGCCGCAACGCGGCTGCAATACCGGCGCAGCGAGGATTTCAACACCGGCGACAACGAGGGCTTCGGCCCCTATGCCGTGACCCAGTTCCACAGCCCCGAGCGCAACGGCGAACGCTGCTCTGCCGCCGCCGCCTATCTGCATCCGGTGATGGACCAGCGCCCGAACCTGACGGTGCTGACCAAGGTCCGCGCCGAGCGTATCCTGTTCGAGGGCAAGCGCGCCACCGGCGTCGCCTATCGCCAGAAGGGCCAGAGCCATCAGGTGCGCGCGCGGCGCGAGGTGATCCTGTGCGGCGGGGCTTTCGGGTCACCGCAGCTTTTGCAACTGTCGGGCGTCGGTCGCCGCGAGGATATCACCCGTCACGGCATCACGATGGTGCATGAGCTGCCCGGCGTGGGGCAAAACCTGCAGGATCATCTGGATTTCATTCTGGGCTGGAAATCGAAGGATACCGACAATTTCGGCATTGGCCTGACCGGCAGCGTCAACCTGCTCAAGCATATGTTCGCCTGGCGCAAGAACGGCACCGGCATGATCGCCACGCCCTTTGCCGAGGGGGCCGGGTTCCTGAAAACCGAGCGGACGATGGACAAGCCCGATGTGCAACTGCATTTCGTGATCTCCATCGTCGATGACCACGCGCGCAAGCTGCATCCGGGCTATGGGTTCTCGTGCCATGTCTGCGCGCTCAGACCGTTCTCGCGCGGCGAGGTGTTCCTGCAATCGGCCGACCCGATGGCCGATCCGGGGATTGACCCGAAATACCTGTCGGATGACCGCGACCTGAAAACACTGATCGCCGGGGCCAAGATCACCCGCGAGATCCTGATGCAGGAGCCGATGAACAAGTACCGCCACAAGGAGTTGTTCGGCGTCACCGACGGGATGAGCGATGCGGAGTGGGAGAAACACATCCGCGCCCGCGCCGACACGATCTATCACCCGGTGGGCACCTGCAAGATGGGCACCGATGACATGGCCGTGGTCGATCCGGAGTTGAAGGTGCGCGGGCTGGAGGGGCTGCGCGTGGTGGATGCCAGCGTGATGCCGACGCTGATCGGCGGCAATACCAACGCGCCGACCATCATGATCGCCGAGAAGGCCGCCGACATGATCCGCGGTATCTCGAACGCCGCCATCGCGGCCAAATAAGGGGGAACGACATGCTTGGAAAAATGATGGATCAGCCGTTGCTGATCTCGAACCTGATCGCCCATGCGGCGCGCTATCACGGCAAGACCGAGGTCGTGTCGGTGGAAACCGCGGGCGGCATCGAGCGCGCGACCTGGGCCACGCTGGAGGCGAACGCCCGGCGGCTGGCCTCGGCATTGGAGCGGCTGGGCCTGCAACCCGAGGCGCGCTGTGCGACGATCGCGTGGAACAACCGCCGCCATATGGAGATTTACTTTGGCGTGGCCGGGGCCGGTCTGGTGTGCCACACGATCAACCCGCGCCTGCACCCCGAGCAACTGATTTTCATCGTCAACCATGCCGATGACAAGGTGCTGTTCTTTGACGCGACCTTTCTGCCCGCCGTCGCCAAGCTGAAAGCGCAGTTCAAGAACGTCGAGCATTTCGTGCTGATGGGCCCGCGCGACGATGCGGCGGCAGAGATGCTGGACGGGCTGGAGTTCTATGACGAACTGCTGGAGACCGGCGACGACGCCTATGTCTGGCCGCGCTTCGACGAGACCCGCGCCTCGTCGCTGTGCTATACCTCGGGCACCACCGGCAACCCCAAGGGTGTGCTCTATACCCATCGCTCGACGATGTTGCACTCCTTGGCCGGGAACCAGCCCGATGGCTTGGCGATCTCGGCCAAGGACACGGTGTTGCCGGTGGTGCCGATGTTCCACGTCAATGCCTGGGGCGTGCCCTATATCGCGGCGGCGAACGGCGCCAAGCTGATCCTGCCCGGGCCGGGGCTGGATGGCGAAAGCCTGGTCAAGCTGATCGACGGCGAGGGCGTGACGCTGGCGCTGGGTGTGCCGACGATCTGGATGGGCCTTCTGGGCGCGCTGGAGAAAACCGGCAGCAAGGCGGCAAGCCTGAAACGCACGGTGGTCGGCGGCTCGGCGCTGCCGCCGTCGATGATCCCGGCGTTTCGCGACAAATACGGGGTCGAGCTGATCCACGCCTGGGGCATGACCGAAACCTCGCCGCTGGGCACGCTGAACCAGTTGTTGCAAAAGCATCAGGGCCTGTCCGACGCCGACAAGGCAGCGCTGCGGCTGGGTCAGGGGCGGCCACCCTATGGCGTCGAGTTGCGCCTCGTCGATGAGGCGGGGCACATCCTGCCGCAAGACGGCAAGACGCAGGGCGAGTTGCAGATCCGCGGGCACTGGATCGTCGATACCTATTTCAAGGCCGACAAAAGCGCGCTGACGCTGGATGGCTGGTTCGATACCGGCGATGTGGCGACGCTCGATGCGGATGGTTACATGGTGATCCGCGACCGGTCCAAGGACATCATCAAATCGGGCGGTGAATGGATCTCGACGGTCGAGCTAGAGAACATCGCCATCGGCCACCCCGCCGTTGCCAACGCTGCCGCCATCGCCGCACGGCACCCGAAATGGGACGAGCGCCCGGTTCTGGTGGTGCTCAAGGCTGCCGGCGCCGAGGTCAGCGAGGCAGAGATTCTGGCCTTTTATGACGGCAAGGTGGCAAGCTGGCAGGTGCCCGACAAGGTGATCTTTGTCGAGGCCCTGCCAATGGGTGCCACCGGCAAGGTGATCAAGGCCAAGCTGCGCGACGATTACGGCGATATCCTGCTGCAAGACAAGGACGCATGAGATGAAACATCAAAGCACCATCACCCCCGATCCGCGCGCGGCCTATGACGCCGATCTCGAGGCGCTCGACGCCGCCAAGCACGCCTGGGCGCGGACCCCGGTTGCCGAGCGGATCGCGCTGCTGCAAGCGGTCAAGGATGCGCTGATGCCGGTGGCCGAGGGTTGGGCCACCACCGCCGCGCGCAAGAAACGCCTCGCGCCGGACTCGCCGCTGGCGGGCGAGGAATGGATCAGCGGCCCTTATGCCGTGATGGGCATGTGCAACGGGCTGATGCAGACCCTGTCGCAGCTTGAGGGCAAGGCCTATCTGCGCCACCTGCCGACCCGGCGCTTGCCCAACGGGCAGACGGCGGTGCGCGTCGTGCCGCATTCGATCTGGGACCGGCTGCTGCTGTCAGGGGTCAAGGCCGATATCTGGATGCAACCGGGCGTGACCCCGGCGACCCTCAAAAACCACGCCGCCACCGCCTATGACACGCCGCCGGAAAAGCGGGTTGGCAAGGTGGCGCTGGTGCTGGGCGCGGGCAATATCGCCGCGATCTCGCCGCTGGATGCGTTCCAGAAACTGTTTCTGGAGCATCAGGTGGTGCTGCTGAAAATGAACCCGGTCAACGATTATCTGACCGAGTATCTGCGCGCCGCGCTCAAACCGCTGATCGACCGCGATGCGCTGCGCATCGTCAAGGGCGACGGGGCGGCGGGGGCCTATCTGACACATCATCCGCTGGTCGAGGAAATCCACATCACCGGCGCGCGGGCCACCCATGACGGCATCGTCTGGGGCACGGGCGACGAAGGCGCGCGCAACAAGGCCGCCGGCACGCCCAAGAACCCGCGCCCGATGACGTCCGAACTGGGCGCGGTCTGCCCGACGATTGTCGTGCCCGGCCCGTGGTCGGCGGCGGATATCCGCTTTCAGGCCGAGCATATCGCCACGCAAAAGCTGCACAACTCGGGCTTCAACTGCGTCGCGGTGCAATCTCTGGTGCTGCCGCGCGGCTGGGACAAGGCCGAGCCGCTGATGAAAGAGGTGGCCCGCGTCATGGCCGAACACGCCCGGCGCGAGGCCTATTATCCGGGGGCCGAGGGGCGCATGGCCGAATTTGCCGAACGCGCCGACAGCGAGCAGCAGTTCGACCGCGGGCCGAACGTGCCGCCCTGCTATGTCGCGGATATGGAGCGTGGCGATAGCGAATGGCTCAAGCAGCACGAGGTTTTTGCCCCGGCGCTTGGCGTCAAGCATCTGGACGGCACGGATGCCGAAACCTATCTGTGCGCGGCCATCGCCTGGGCCAATGACAAGCTCTATGGCACTCTGGGCGGCAATATCCTGATCCACCCCGCGACGATCCGCAAGATCGGCCACACCCGGTTCGAAGAGATCCTGGCCGAGTTCCGCTATGGCACGATTGCGATCAACGCCTGGACCGGGCTGGGCTTTTTGCTGGCACCGGTGCCGTGGGGCGGGTTCGCGGGCGCGACGCTGCAAAACGTGGAATCGGGGATCGGCACGGTGCACAACAGCTTCATGCTGGACGCCACCGAACGCACGGTGGTCGAGGCCCCCTGGAGCCCGTTCCCGCGCAACCTCTTGTCCGGACGCTTCACGCTGTTGCCGCGTCCGCCATGGTTCATCACCAACCGCCGCCAGCACAAGATCGGCCGCCTTCTGACCCGGTTTCAGTACAAGCCGGGCTGGCTGAAACTGCCGCGGATCTTTATACACGCCTTGCTGGGGTAAACTGGGAAAGGTATGGGCGCGGCCATGACCGATCAAAAGCCGATAGGAAAGCTCGCGGTGCGCGCCGCCACCAAGGGGGCCAAGCGCGACGCCAAGAAACGCGAGCTGGCCGAAAGCGCCATCGAGGCGCTCAAACGCTATGGCTACGCCAATACCACCCTGCGCGACATCGCCGCGCAGTCCGATTTCTCCTTGGGCATGTTGCACTATTACTTTGAAAACAAAGAGCAACTGCTGATCTATTGCGTGCGGCTCTACAAAGAGCGGTTCGCCGCCGAGATCAGCGCCCGCATTGCCGGGGCCGACACCCGCGAAAGCCTGTTTCGCGCCTTTGCCGAGGGGTTGGCCGCCGCGATTGTCGAGGACGCGGACACCCACCGGCTGTGGTATGACATCCGCAATCAGGCGCTGTTCGACCCGGTCTTTCAGCCCGTCGTCACCGAGATCGAAGCCTCGCTGATCGGGCTGGTGGCGCAGATCGCGGGCGAGGGTGCCTCGGGGGCGTCGATTCAGGTGCTTTACGGCGCCGTGGACGGCGTTTTCCGGCATCTGCTCGAGGGTCAGATTGCCGGAAACCGGCGCGGTATCCCGGACCTCGCCGAAGAATTTTGCGCGGTCCTGGCGCTGGCGCGTTGATTGCCCCCTGACGTGTCGGCGTCGACCCTGTGCGGCGCGGTTCCGGCGCGGGTCTGGCGCGCGTCCGAACCCTGTTCACGCGCCCGTGCAGAGCGCCGAGGTGGACCTCGACCTCTGGCGCAAGACCCGGTAATCTCGGCTGAAATGACGCTGCACCCCACAAAGGAAACGCTATGAAAAACATTGCCCTCGGTCTTGCCCTGCTGGCCCTGACCGCCACGACGGCAACCGCCGATACATCGCTTGCCATCACCATCGAGCTTGACGATGCCTATCTCAACACCACAACCTATCAATGCGGTGCAAAGGGAACTGTGCAGGTCCATTATGCCACGTCGGAAACCGACAGTCTGGCGCTGGTGCCGGTTGACGATGACACCCGCGTTTTCGTCGGCGTTATCTCGGCATCCGGCGCGCGCTATGTCGCGGGGCAATATGAGTGGTGGTCAACCGGCGAAGGGGCCACGTTGAAAAACCTCATGACCGAAGAAACCGTTTTGGACTGTGTCACCGAGGGGCAATAAACCAGCAACCGCGGGCCAAAGGCGCAAAACAGTCGCGCCAATGGCCCGCAACGCGCCGTCCAAACCGGGTCCGACCGTTAGCCGCCATGCGCCGCATGGCTGTGATCGAAGCCGAATTTCGACGTCTCACGGCAGACATGGCGCGCGCATTCCAGCTCCAGCACCGTGTGATCAATGTCGAACTGCTGATGCAGCGCGGCCTTGATCGCCGCCTTGATCGCGTCAGCGCGGCTCCATTCCCCCGCCACGATCACCACATGCGCGTTGAAGGCCGCGCGATGCTCGGTCATCTGCCAGAAATGCGCGTGATGAATGCCGTCCACGCCCTCGGTGGCCAGCACGGCCTGCAACACGGCCTCGGTGTCGATATCGGGCGGGCTGCCCAGCATCAGGATGCGGATGACCGGCCCGATTTCAAGGAACGCGTGCCACAGGATATAGCCGGCGATCAACACCGTCACGATCGGGTCGATGATCCACCAGTCATAGAGGATGATCAGCGTCCCCGCGACGATCACCGCCACCGAGCCCAGGGCATCGGCCACGTTGTGCAGAAAGGCCGCGCGGATGTTCATGCTTTCTTTGGACAGCGAATAGGTCAGCAGCGCCGTGGCAACATCCACCGCCAGCGCGATCCCGGCGATGATCACGATCATCCAGCCCGCCACCGGCTGCGGCTCGAGGAACCGCCCGGCGGCCTCATACAGCAGATACAGCCCGAGGATGATCAGCGTCGTATAGTTGACCAGCGCCGCGACGATCTCGATCCGGCCATAGCCAAAGGTCATCGCCGCATCGCGGGGTTTGCGGGCAATCTTGCGGGCGGCAAAGGCGATGATCAGCGAGATCGCGTCGGAAAAATTGTGCAGCGCATCGGCGATCAGCGCCAGCGACCCCGACAGAACGCCGCCGATCACCTGCGCGACGGTCAGCCCCATATTGACCGCTATCGCGGCAAAGACCCGGCGGTCGCCGGCCTCTGGGTCAACGTGGTGGTGGTGATGTCCATGTGCCAAGGTCAAATTCCTTCAAATGCCATGCCAAGGGGCGGTGATTCCCGCTAGCCTGATAGGCTTATGCAAGCTACAGTCGCTATAGGGTCAAGAGGAAAAGCTCAATGGCGCAGTATTCCATCGGCGACATGGCGCGCCGGAGCGGCGTGAAGGTCACCACCATCCGCTTTTACGAGGCGCGCGGCGTGTTGCCGGAACCGGACCGAACCGAGGGCGGGCAGCGCCGATACGGTCAGGCGGCGCTGGAACGGCTCACCTTCATCCGCCATGCGCGTGAACTGGGCTTCGAGCTGGACGATATCCTGGAACTGGCCAGCCTGACCGATCGCCCGGATCTCTCGTGCCAGCACGCGCATGAAATCACCGACCGTCATCTGAAAACCGTGACGCGGCGCATCGCCATCCTGAATGATCTGCGCGATGAGTTGGCGCGGATGCTGGCGCGCTGCGAAGGCGGCGAGGTGGGGCATTGCCGGGTGATCGAGATCCTCGGCGATCACCGGCTGTGCAAGGCGCAAACGCATCGCTGATATCACAGACCGGCGGGCGATCTTCAGCGTTGGTGCTTTGCCGGATTGCGCCACGGCGCGGGGGCTGCGCAGGCTCGGCGAGGGTGACACAGAGGGCTGGTTGCCCCTTCACACCCGCGCCTGGTTTGTCGCGACGCGGGATGCGGGTGGCGTCGCCGCCGCGGAAATACCGTCCCGCGACCTTCGGTCGCATCCGCTCCACGGCGCAAGCGCGAACCTTTTCGCTGGCGCGGAGCACGGGGCACCGGTTCATGCGCTTACGGCTGGGCAACGCCGCATTCACGGTGCCAATCGGGGCCTTTTGCCATCATCCATGCCAATCTTGCCTCTGCCATGGAGGCGGCGAATTTCTCTGGGGAGCGTGGCGCGCGGAACCGTCGGGCCAATTCCGTCGCGGGCGCGGTGTTTCTCGACCCGGCGCTGTTGACTTCGTTGGCGTGACTCCAAATAGTGAGAAAAAAAACACAGGTGTAATTCCTGTCCGCGGGAGGCAGCATGCTTTTGATCCGAATGATCGACGGACTCAATGAGGTCGTCGGTAGAGTAATCTCTTGGGTTGCCATAATTTTTGCCGGTTTGATCATCTATGACGTCGTGTTGCGCTATGTGTTCAATGCGCCGACACTTTGGGCGTTTGATCTGACCAAACATCTCTATGGATTCTACTTTGTCCTGCTGGGCGGCTATGCCCTGCGACATCAGGCGCATGTGCGCGTGGATCTGGTGACGGGTATCCTGAAACCTCCGGTGCGGCGCATTGTCGAGCTGTTGGGCTACCCGCTTTTCTTCTTTCCCTTTGCCTGGGTGTTCACCCATCAAAGCTACCTTTTCGCGCTGCGCTCCTGGAATCAGGGCGAAACCACCTATGGCTCGATCCAGATGCCGGTGTATCCGGTCAAGATCGCCATGGCCGTCGCGGCCGTGCTGCTGTTGCTGCAAGGGATATCAGAGTTCTTGAAGCTGGTACTGAACAAGACCGAGGAGACCGCCGATGTCGGGTGAAACGATTGCCCTGATCATGGCAGGGATTCTGGTGCTGGGCCTGTTCATGGGTCACCCGCTGGCCTTTGTGCTGGGGGGTACGGCGATTCTGGGTGCGGTGATTGCCGGGCGGACACAGATCCTGGGGATCGTCGTGAACCGGATTTATGGCGATGTGCTGGATAACTATGTCCTGATCGCCATTCCGCTCTTTGTTCTCATGGCGCGATTCCTGTCCGACAGCGGCGTGACCGACAAAATGTTCGAGGCGCTGCGCCTGCTCTTGGCGCGTGTCACCGGCGGGCTTGGCCTGGCGGTCGTGGTGATCTCGATCCTGCTGGCCGCAACCACCGGCATCATTGGCGCGTCGATCACCGTGATGGGGGTCATGGCGCTGAAGCCGATGCTGCAATACGGCTATTCCAAACGCCTGAGCACCGGCCTGATTGCCGCCTCTGGCTGCCTGGGTATCCTGATCCCGCCGTCGATCATGCTGATCCTGATGTCGACGAACTCGTCGCTGTCGGTGGGCCAGCTTTTTGCCGGGGCGATGGTGCCGGGCGTGTTGCTGGGGCTGCTTTATGGCCTCTATGTTGCCGCCGTCGCGTTTTTCCGCCCTGATCTGGCCCCGGCCGTCAAGCTGGATGAGCGCATCAGCCGTGGTGCCCTGATCAAGATGCTGATGGTCGAGGCCCTGCCGCCCCTGTTGCTGATCTTCGGCATTCTGGGCACGATGCTGGCCGGGATCGCCACCGCGACCGAGGCCTCGGCGGTTGGCGTGTTGATGGCGCTCTTGATCGTGATTTTCCGCGGAAAATTCGAGTGGGCAAGCTTTACCAGCGCCATGCGCGAAACCGCCCGCACCTCGGCGATGATCCTGTTCATCGTGGTCGGCGCGACGGCGTTCACCGGCGTGTTCAACATCACCGGCGGTTTGCGCGCGACGCAAGCCCTGCTGAAGTCGCTGGACATGGAGCCCTGGATGCTGATCACCGTGATGATGCTGATCGTCTTTGTGATGGGCATGTTCCTTGACTGGACCGGGATCGTGCTGCTCAGCTTCCCGATCTTCCTGCCGGTTGTGCAGGAAATGGGCATTGATCTGTTGTGGTTCGTGGTGCTGATGGCGGTGGTCTTGCAGACCTCGTTCCTGACACCGCCCTTTGGTTACGCGCTGTTCTATATGCGTGCCATTGCCCCGCCCGAAGTCAGTATCTCTGACATCATCATCGGCGTCCTGCCCTTCATCGGGCTGATCGTGCTGATGGCGATCGCCATCGCGTTCTTCCCGCAGCTCGTCACCTGGCTGCCGGAGACGTTGTATACCAACTAAACCTAAGACCAACGACTTGGAGGAGTTTCGACATGACACTGAAAACAACCGCATTGGCAGCCGTCGGCGTCCTTGCCGCAGGCATGGCCGCACCGGTCGCCGCACAGGAAAACTGGACCATGACAACGGTCTGGCCAGCATCGCTGGAACTGATCGAAATGGATCGTCATTTTGTCGAATTGGCAAACCTGTTGACCGGCGACGCCCTGTCGATCGAGCTCTTTGACGGCGGCACTCTGGTGCCCGCAGGCGAAGTGTTCGGCGCCGTGGAATCGGGCACCGTTCAGGCGGGCGCTGACTGGCCGGGTTACTGGGCAGGGCGTGACACCGCGTTCTCGCCGCTGGCCACCCACGCCAGCCTGTTCAACGCCGTGGACTATGTGAACTGGATCCAGCAATGGGGCGGTTTCGAGATCTACAACGAGATCTATGGCCAGTATGGCATGGTGTACCTGCCTTACGGCGTGACCAACAACGAATCCGGCTTCCGCACCAACACGCCGATCTCCACCACCGCCGACCTGCAAGGTCTGCGTCTGCGCCTCTCGGGGCTGGAGCAAGGTCGTCTGTTGACCCAACTCGGCGGCAGTCAGGTGTCGATGGCCGGTGGCGAGATCTATCAGGCGCTTGAGCGTGGTGTGATCGACGGTGCCGAATTCTCGACGCCGAACGTTGACTGGTCGGGCGGTTTCCAGCAGGTCACGACGCATTGGTCGCTGCCCGGTTGGCACCAGTCCTCCTCGGTCTTTGGGGTGATGATCAACAAGGCCGCCTGGGATGCGCTGAGCGACGAGACCCGCGCGCAACTGCGCGTCGCCGCTGACGCCACCATGCTGTGGTCGCTGGCCTTCACCGAGCGTCGCTCGAACGAAGCCTACGCCCAGTTCCAGGAGGCCGGGATCGAGATCACGCGTCTTGACGATGCCACGCTGGCCACCATTCAGGAAATGGCCAACGCCACGATCGAAGAAGTCGCCTGCGAAAACCCGCATTCTGCGCGCGTTTATCTGAGCCAGGTTGAATATCTGAACGACTACGCCCATTGGCGTGACGCGTCGGCTCCGTTCAACCTTGGCCGCACGCCGAACGGCCCGGACGTCGAAGTTCTGCGCGCCTGCGCCGAGCGCTAAGACCCACCATTGCCGGTTTCAACGGCGGCCCGCCCGGTTCACGCCGGGCGGGCTTTTCAGGGTCAAAAGGGGTCGCTGATACGCAAGCAGCGACCCCTTGATATTTCAACTGCGGCTGGTTGATCGCGTGACACCGAGGCCCGCGCGCCCTGCCCCGGCGATCAGGCGGGGCGCGCGGATGTTTCAGGTCATCGAGCGCAGGCGCAGCTTGAGGTGCTTGGCCTGAAGATAGGTCTCCAGCCCCTCGGGGCCGAGTTCACGGCCAAAGCCGCTCATTTTCCAGCCGCCGAACGGGGCTTGCAACTCGCTGGTGTCGTTGACGTTGACACCCACCGCGCCGAAATCAAGCCGTTCGGCAATCGACCAGGCGCGCTCCAGATCGCCGCTGTAGACATAGGCGGCGAGGCCGTATTCCAGCCCGTTGGCGATTTTCAGCAGCTCTGCGGTGCTGTCAAACGCGGCCATGCCCACCACCGGACCAAAGGTTTCCTCGGTCATCGGCAGGCTGTCGAGCGGCGCGTCGGCAATCACCGTCGGGCGATAGAACAGCCCGTCGTCAAAGCCACTGCCGGTGGCGCGCCCGCCGCCCGCGACCAGCCGCCCGCCGCGTGCCGTGGCATCCGCCACATGGCGGTCCATCCGCGCAATCACCCCGGCGTTCTGCACCGGGCCATAGCCGATGGCCGGGTCCATCCCGTCGCCGATCACCGTTTCATCGGCAAGGCTGGCGAAAATCTCGGCAAAGCGCGGCGCCACGCTTTTCGCCACCAGCACCCGGTTCACGGTGATGCAGATCTGGCCCATGTTGGAAAAGGCGCGGCGATGCGCGGCGCGCGCGGCTTCCTCCAGATCGGCGTCGTCGAACACGATGAACGGCGCGTGGCCGCCCAACTCCAGGCACAGACGTTTCATGTTGCCCGCCGCGGCGCGCATGATCGCCTGCCCCGCCGGCACCGAGGCGGTGGCCGACAGTGCCCGAATGCGCGGGTGCGTTGACAGCGCCTCGCCGGCGATCGGGCCAAGGCCCGGCAGATCGGCGATGGTGCCCGGCGGAAAGCCCGCCTCGTGCAGGCAATCAACGAACATGGCGATGGCCAGCGGGGTCTCGTGCGGGGATTTGACGATGATCGGGCAACCCGCCGCCAGCGCCGGGCCGATCTTCCACGCATAAAGGTCAATCGGATAGTTCCACGGCACAATCGCCGCCGTCACGCCAATCGGGTGATAGGTCACCAGATTGCGGATATGCGGCGCGGACGACGGACGAATCGACCCCCCCGTGCGCACCGCCTGCTCGCCGTAATAGCGCATCACCTCGCAGCCAAAGAGGATCTCTTTCATATTGTCAGAGACCGGCTTGCCCTGTTCCTGCGTCAACAACCGCGCCATGTCCTCGGCGCGTTGCTCGACCAGTGTGGCGGCGCGGTGCAGCATGTCGGCCCGCTGGCGGGCGGGCGTGGTCGAAAAGGCCGGGAACACCGCCTCGGCGGCGATCACCGCGCGCTCGACGGTGGCGGCGTCGGCCAGCAGCGTCGAGCCGACGCGCGCGCCATTGGCCGGGTTGATCACCTCGAACCGGTCCAGACCCGAGGGCATTTCCCACGCGCCATTGATGAAAAATCCGCGATCCAGCATCTCAGCGCATCCTCAGACGACGCCAGAGTTCGGCGTAGTTCTTGTCGTTTTGCCTGGTGGCCTCGGCCTTGTCGGTGGTGTTGGGGCTGACCATCAAATACGGGTCCTTGCCCGCCGCCGCGACCAGTTCGGCGGTGGTCGAGTTGATCGCATGGCCAATCGCAATGGCAATCGAGGTCGAGGTCGCGCCGGTCTTGCCCTTCACGCCGGCAATCTCGATCCCCGCATCGCCCAGGGGCACGTCGGTGTCGATCACGATATCGGCGATTTCATACAGCCGCTTGCCGCAACTGTGGCGCGACGGCGTGGCGCTGGAATGCGGCACCGAGGTCACGGCGATCAGGGTCATGCCTTTTTTCTGCGCAGCCACCGCGATATCCAGCGTCACCGCGTTCAGACCCGAATGCGAGAAGATCAGCATGGTGTCGCCGGGGTCGGTCTGATGGCTGGCAAAGATCGCGTCGCCGTAGCCTTCCTGCCCGTGAATGAACCGGTATTGCAGCGCGCCCGCGTCGCCCAGCACCCGGTGAAACGAGATCATCGAGCTTTCCACCATCGGCCGGAACCCGGTGACGGTGCCGGTGCGCGGATACATCTCCATCGCCGCGAACGAGCCGTGGCCGGTGCCAAAGGTGAACACCAGCTTGTCGTTGAGGATCGACTTGGCGCAGGCCTCGGCGGCGGCGGCGATCGCGTCGCCTTGGGTGTCGCGCACTTTGGTCAAACGGTCGATCACCGTCTGCAAATAGCGGTGTGGCATATCTGTCATGGTCTGTCCTTTCAGTCTGCCGTGATCGCGTCGAGCGCGAGTTTGAACATGGTCAATTCACCGGATTCGAGGGCCTCGGCCCCCAGCTTTTCCTGACTCAGCGCGTCCACCGTGCCGTAGCACAGGGTCGCCACCGCAACGCCCAGATCGCGGCCCGCCGCCAACAGCGCCGAGGTCTCCATATCCACCGCGACGACGCCTTTGGCCGCCATGTCGCGGCGCATCTGTGCGGCGCGCGCGTTGCCCTTGGCGTCGATGCCGAACATGTCGCGGTAAAAGGCGTCATAGGTGGCATAAAGCCCGCGCGTCGGGGTTTCGCCCGCCGCAGTGGCGCTGGCGGCCAGCCGGTCGGCCAGCGATGTGTCAGCCGCCACCCGCTCGCCCATTGGCACGCCATACGCCGGCGAGGTGCCGTCAAACACCAGCGCGTCATCCGAGATCAGGAAATCCCCGCCCGAGGCCGGCGGGAAATACATCGCCGTGCCGATGCGCACGAAGCGTTTGATCCCCAGATCGGCGAATTCATGCAGCACGATGGTGGCAATCGGCGCGCCCATGCCAAAGGCGGCAATGCTGACCTTCTTGCCGTTCCATGTGCCGGTCACCGTGGCGAGGCCGCGCTTGACCGGCAGGAACACCGGATCTTGCAGCAGCGCACCAATGCGGCCCACGCGCTCGGGGTCGCCGACAAGGATCGCGCTGGACCCCAGTTCGTCGGCGGAATGACCCGTGTACCAAGCTCTTTTCATGTCGTCATCCTTTCTAACCGCGCGTTCAGCAATGCGGCGGCGGCCTCCAGCCCTGCCTGAGCGGCCTTCATCTTGTCTGCGCCCGCCATTTCAGCGGCGATATATCCACCCGCAAAGGTATCCCCCGCGCCGGTGGCGTCCTTGATTTCGACGGCTTGGGTCGGCAATTCGCCTGACCTGCTGCCCTGCCGCACGGCAACCCCGCGCGCGCCCCGGGTTTCCACGATCACCGCCTGCGTCGGGCCGATCAGCCCGACCTCGGACGCGTTGCAGAAAATCACATCCGCCCGCGTTGACAGCCGCGCCCGCAGCGCGGGCGGGAACGCGTCGGGGTCGTTTTTCACCGCCCAATAGAGCCGCGCGCCCGTCGGGCAGGCATCGAGGATCTGATCCATCAACTGCGGCGGCCCGACCGATATGCACAGATGGCTGGCCTGCGCGATCAGCCCGCGCTGCGCCTCGGTCAACCGTTCGCGCCGGTCCAGCGCCGGGTCATAAAGGCACATGCAACTGCCATCGGCCTGATAGATCAGCATCGAGGTTGGCGAGCGCGCAGAATCGGTGACACCGATCCCCTCGGTCGGCACCCCCTGCCCGGCCAGCAGGTCGTTGAACCGCTGCCCCTCGGCCCCGCTGCCAACCCACATCACAGGTGCTGCGTTTTGCCCGGCGCGCACGGCAGCGGCGGCGATATAGGTCGGGCAGCCCCCGGCACGCGGCCAGGCCTGCGGATCACGGCGCGCGATCAGCGTCGTGGTGTCACCCAGCGCCTGCCCGTCCAGCCCCACGGCATAGTCGAGGCTGGCGTAGCCGGTGACGACAAGTTGGCTCATGCCAGCAACTCCAGCGCCGTCTTCATGTCCACCGCCTTGCCGACATAGCGGTCGATATCCTCGATCGAGGCCTCGGCCAGATTGCGGCGGTTGGAATTGGTGGCCTCACGCGCCAAGACCACCTCGAACCCGTGTCCAAAGGCATCGGTGGCGGTGGCGCGCACGCAGACGTTGGTTTTCACGCCACAGATCACCACGCGGTCGATCTTCTGCTCGGTCAGGAACAACGCCAGATCGGTGCCGAAAAATGCCGAATAGCGGCGCTTGACGATGGTGATTTCGCGCGCGCGCCCGGCGGGGCCAAAGCCCTCGTAGAACGCGGCGTTGAACGCGCCGGATATGCAGTGCGTGGGCAGGCGGCGCTGCTCGAAATCCTCGAACCCGGCGCGGTGGCCTTCGGACACATGCACGATGATCGCACCGGCCTTGTCGGCGGCCTCGATCAGGCGCAGCGCCGGGGCGATCACGGCGGGCGCATCCGGGTAAAAATTCTCGCCATCAGGGTGCAGAAACGAATTCTGCATGTCGATGACCAAAAGCGCGGTGCGGTTCATTATGTCCTCCTGCGGGCGCGAACTTGGGTCAGGACCAGCGCGATCAAGACCATCAGATAGGGCAGCGCGCTGATCAAACGGGGGGGCAGACCAACGGTCTGCATACGGATCTGCCCGGCGTCGAGCAGGCCAAAGAACAGGCAGGTCGCCGCCGTCTGCCACGGCCTGTCACGGCCAAAGTAGAACGCGGCGAGCGCGATGAATCCGCGCCCGGCGGTCAGCCCTTCGTTGAAAATGCCCAGCGAATAGAGCGCCAGATGCGCCCCCGCGAGCCCCGCGAAAAACCCGGCAAACGCGGTCGAGGCCTCTTGCACCAGCGCGGGCTTCAGCCCCACCGAACTGACCACCGGCGCGGCATTGCCGGTCGCCCGCACCCACAAGCCGATGCGCGTCGAACTCAGCAGGAACGGCAGGACTGCCACGCAGATCCACGCAAACACCGTCAGCGGATCCAGCGCCGCCAGAATCGTGCCAACCAGCGGAAGATCGGCCACCCAGTCGGACGGAAGGCGCGGCAGCAGCGCCATGTCGGGCAGCCTGAGCGTGCCCGATGAGCCATAAACGATGGTCATCACAAAGCCCAACGCGCCCGCCGCCAACACGTTCAGGCCAAGCCCGGCGATGATCATGTTGGCACCCAGCCGGGTGATGCTCAGCGAGAACCAATAGCCGATCACCGCGCCCGAAACCGCCGCCGCCATCAGCGCCAGCGGCCAACTGCCGGTTGCCGATGACACGATCACCGCGACAAAGGCTCCGACCAGCATCTTGGCTTCCAGCGCAATGTTGACGATGCCCGCTTGCCGGTTCACCAGCCCGCCAATCGCCGCCAGCAGGATCGGCGTGGTCTGCACCAATGCTGCGGCGAGTATCAGTTCAATCATGCCCGTGCCCTCCGTCGCAGGGTGATGCGGCCCAGTTCCACCACCGCGAAAATCATCACGATGCCCTGAATGATGTTCACCAGATCCAGCGGGATATTCGAGAACAGCTGGATCGTCGCCCCCGACGAGGCCAAGGCCCCGAACAGGATCGCGCCCAGCAAGATGCCGACCGGATGGTTGCGCCCGAGCAGCGCCACCGCCATGCCGGTAAACCCGTAACCGGCAGAGAACCCGTCGGTAAAGCGGTACAACTGGCCCAAGCCATGCGCCGCCCCGCCCAGCCCCGCGACCACGCCCGACAGCACCATCGCGCCAATGATCGTGCGCGGCACCGAGATGCCGACCGCGCGGGCAAAGCGACGGTTGAGGCCAACCCAGGCGCCCTCGACCCCGGCCGGGGTGTGGCGGCTCCACAGCGCATAGGCGATCAGCACCGCCAGCCCGATCAGAAACCCGCTGTGCAGCGTCGAGGGCGGCATCAAGCGCGCCAGTTCCGCCCCGTCATGCACATTCGGCGTGACATTGTTGCCCGATTGGCGCGACAGGAACGGGCCGTTGACCAGATAGCCGGTGATCCCCACGGCGACGAAATTCAACATCAGCGTCGAGACCACCTCATCCACCTCAAGCCGCGCCAACAGCCAGCCGGGCACGAACAGCCAGATCGCGCCAAACGCCGCCCCGACGAACAGGCAGATCGGAATCAGCGCCCAGCCCCACTCTGCGGGCAGGCTGAAACCCGCCACGACGCTGGCCAGACCGGCGACGACAAACGCCCCCTCGACGCCGACGTTGAACACGCCCGCGCGGAAACACAGGGCGGTGGCGACCGCGGTGAACAACAGCGGCGTTGCCGCCGACAGCGTCGAGGCAATCCGCCGCGCCGAGCCAAACGACTCGGACAGGATCAACGAGAACGTGTCGAGCGGGTTTTCCCCGATGCTCAACAAAACGACCGAGCTGACCAGCACGGCGATGATCACCGGCACGGCAAAGCCGAACCCTTTTTCGAGCCATTCGCGAACCATCACCGATTTCATTGCGCGCCCTCCATCACCATCATGCGGCCGATCTGGCGGCGGTCGGCATCGGCGGCGACCTCGCCCACCAGACGCCCGTCGGCCATCACCAGAATGCGGTCGGCGAGGATCTGCAATTCATCGAGCTCCTCGGACGCCAGCAGCACCGCACCGCCCTGCGCCCGGAAATCCTCCAGAATGCCGTGAATCGCCGCAATGCCGTTCAGATCGACACCGCGGGTTGGCTGCGAGACCAGCAAAAGCGGCGGCGAGGATGCGATTTCCCGCGCGAAAACAACACGTTGCTGGTTGCCGCCCGACAGGCTGGAAATCGGATCGCGTTGTCGGCCAAAGCGCACCGCCAGCCGCGCCAGCCGCGCGCCAGCCTCGGCACGCAGGGCCCGGCGGTTCAGCCACCAGCCGCGCCCGATGGGGGCACTCCGCTGCGATCCGGCCACCACGTTATCCTCGATCGAGGCGGCCATCGCCAAGCCCTCGTGACGGCGATCTTCGCTGATAAAGCCGATCCCGGCCTGACGGCGCGCCTTGGTGCCAGTGCCCGACAGATCCGTGTCGTGCAAGGTGACGCGGCCTTGTGCGCGGCGCAGCCCGATCAGCGCCTCCATCAACTCGACCTGCCCATTGCCCGCCACGCCCGCCAGCCCGACGATCTCGCCGGCGCGCACCTCGAAATCAATGGCGTGCAGGGCTTGTGACTTGTTGATCGACGGCGCGTTCAGGCCACGGACCCGGAACACCGGCGCACCCGGCGTCTTGCGCGGCGTGCTGTCGCGTTCGGGCGGCGCGCCGTCAACGATATGCCCGGCGATTTCCTCGCCGCTGGTGTCGGCGATAGTGGCGCTGAAGGCCAGCGCGCCTTGCCGGATCACCGTCACCCGGTCGGCCAGCGCGGTGACTTCGCGGATTTTATGGCTGATGAACAAAATGGTGGTGCCGTCGTCGCGAATGCGGCGCAACAGGTCAAAAAGCTCGTTGACTTGCTGCGGGGCCAGCACGGCGGTCGGCTCGTCGAGGATCAGAATCCGCGTGCCCCGGCGCAGCAGGCGGATGATTTCCACGAATTGCTGGATATGCACCGGCGCCGTGCCCGCGCGACGGTGCCAATCAACCTCGATGCCGATCCGGTCGGCCAGTTCGCGGCCCTGCGCCTCGGCCTTGGTCCAGTCGATGCGGGCAAGCGGGCCAAAGCCACCGCGCACCGGCTCATCGCCCAGCACCAGATTTTCCAGCAGCGTCAACTCGGGTGCCAGCATGAATTCCTGATGCACCATGCCGATACCCAGCCCGAGCGCCTCGGCGGGGCCGGAAAACTGCACGGGGGCGTCATTGACGATGACATGCCCGCGATCCGGCCGCTCCAGGCCCTGCAACATCCGCATCAGGGTCGATTTTCCCGCGCCATTCTCGCCGACGATGGCATGGATCTGACCGGGGGCGACCTCCAGCGAAATTCCGCGGTTGGCCTGAACCGGGCCGTAGGACTTCCAGATATCGGACGCGCCGAGGGCAATGTCGGTCATGGGAAAAGGCTCCGGACAGGCGGGATTTGTGCCCGCGAACCGATGCCGGTTCGCGGAGTTTCACGGTTGGGCAGACGCCCGATCAGAACCAGCGTTACTGGAAGAACTCTGGATAACCCTGCTCGGACACGTCCCAGACGTCGATCTCGCCGGCGATGATCGCCAGACGCGCGGCCTCGACCCGGTCAAGGAATGCCTGCGGGATGATATCGCGGGTGTATTCCATCGCCGACAGGCCAACGCCGTTTTCGGCCAGACCAAAGGTCACGGTTTGACCACCGGGGAAGTTGCCCGCGGCATAGGCCTCGACCAGCTGCTGGGTCGCCACATCGACGCGCTTGATCATCGAGGTCAGAACGTGGCCCGGTGCCATCCCGTCCTGATCGGTATCCACGCCAATCGCGTAATGCCCCGACGATTCTGCCGCCGCAATCACGCCAATGCCGGTGCCGCCCGCGATGTGATAAATGATATCCGCGCCGGATTCGAACATGGCGTTGGCCATCTGCTCGCCCTTGGTCGGATCACCGAACGTATCGGCATAGCTGACCTGCACATCAATATCCGGGTTGATCGCCATCGCGCCCTGCATGAAACCGACCACGAATTTGTCGATGCCGGGGCTGCGGATTGCGGCAATCACGCCCAGGATCGGCTCGGGGTTGATGCCCTCGACGCCCTCGAGCGTGGTCATCTGCGCGGCCAGCATCCCGGCCAGATACGAACCCTCATGCTCGCCAAACAGCACCGAGGCGATATTGGCCCCCTCGCGCACCTGATTGTAAATCACCCAATCGGTATCCGGATAATCCTGCGCCAGGGCAACCATCGGCTCGCCATGCGAATATTCGAGGCTCATCACCAGGCCGAAACCGGCATCCGCCGCGCGGCGCATGATTTCTTCGCCTTGCGCCACAACGTCGTTGGATTCAAGCGGCCAACCTTCGATTCCGGCGGCGGCGATCCCCGCCTCGAACCCGGCATAGGCGGTATCGTTCCACGACCCATCGCCAAGGCCGCCCTGCGCCACGATCAGCACGGCGGGCGCCGCATCCGCCAGCGCCGACCCGGCGGACAGCATCAGCGCACTGGCAAGAACCACCGGTTTCGCCGCGATATTGAGTTTCAACGTCATCTTCTCTCCTCCTCCAAAACCGTCCAGAACGACGGGTTACTGCACCAGCGACAGCCGTTGCGGGGCCTTTTGCGCGTGGGTGCGCACGAGGTCCAATTCATAAGAATAATACTCGGCGTTATAGATCGCCTCGGTGGCCTCGACCGGCGCACCGGCCGCGTCAAAGCTCTTGCGCACCACGATGATCAGCGCCGCAGGCGGCGCGATATGCAGCGTCCTGGCCTCATCATCGGTTGCCAGCCGTGCCGTCACATGCTCCGAGCCGCTGCTGATCTCCAGCTTGGCATTTTCGAACGCGGCATAGAGGGAAAAATTGCTCTCGGTGCTTTTGAGAAACTGTCCGAGGATCTCGGCGGGCAACATGTCAAGAATGCGCTGCGGGATCATGGCGCGGTGTATCGCGCAGGGCACGCCATCCACCAGACGCAACCGCACCAACAAGGCGGCAGGCTCCTGAATGCCGAACGCGCGGGCCTCCTCGATGCTGGCGTGTCCGAACGACAAAACCCGCTGCGACGCCTTGTGGCCCTGCGCATCGACGGTTTGGCTAAAGGATTGCAGCCGCGACGAGCGCCGGTGCAGCGTGGGTTGCGAGACAAAGCTCCCGGCCCCTTGCCGTTTGGTGACGATGCCTTCGGACACCAGCACGTCAATGGCCTTGATCACGGTGCCGCGGCTGACACCGAAAAGCTGCGCCCATTCGGCTTCGGTCGGCAAACGCGCGCCCGCCGGATAGGCACCGTCAGCAATCCGCATCCGCAATTCGTCGGCAAGCACACGGTAGCGCGGCGGTGAGGCCTGTGGCTCATCCATGCTCGTGTCCTCCCGTACCTGAGCAGGTTGTATAGTCAAATTGATAGATTGTGAAATTGGACCGGTCAAGTAACAATTTTTCCGCGGTGCGCTACATAGACGTCATCAGAGCCGCGGCGCGGCCCTTGCGCTTCAATAGTTCGTTCAGTCTTGACTGAACATCTAATATGCGTATGGTGCGCCGATCAAAACCGGAGTGCCCCAGATGAGTCCGCAGACCATGACACCGTCAAAAGACACCCCAAGCGCGGCACCCGCGCCCGGACAGAAGCCCGATTGGGCAAAGTCCGATCGTCAGCTTGGGCGGGATCTGCGGATTGCGGCGGGGCAACCTGTGCGGCGTCGGGTGTGGCCTTGGGTTTTCGGCCTTGTTCTTGTCGCGGGTGCGGGCGGCTATGGTTACTACGCCACGCAGATGGCCCCCGCTGCGCCCGTCGAGGTTGCCGCCACGCCCGCCCCGGCGCTGGTCCTGCAGATCAACCCGGACGAAGTCAGCGTCCTTGCGCCGCAAACGCTGGAACGTCGGGTGCGCGCATCCGGCACGGTCGAGCCTTGGCGCAACACGCAATTGTCGTCGCAGGCGGGGGGCGAGGTGCGCGCGGTTGCGGTCAGGCCGGGCGATACCGTCGACGAGGGCGCGCTTTTGGTGCAACTGGACGTCGAAACCCTCACGCTGGACCTGAATCAGGCGCAAAGCAGCGAGGCGGCAACGCAGGCACAGCTTGAATTGGCGCTGATCCAACTGGAGCGCGTGCGGGCTTTGGTCGAACGCGGTGTCACCACCTCGGCCAGTCTTGACGAGGCACAGAACACGGTCACGCAAACCCGCGCCAACCTCGATGCGCTGCAAGATCAGGTGGCGAGCGCGCAATTGCGGTTGCGTCACGCGACGGTGCGCGCGCCGTTCGCGGGTATCGTTGCCTCGCGGTCGGTCGAACCGGGGCAATATGTCGGCCCCGGCACGCCGTTGGTCAGTATCGTTGACCTGAGAACCGTCGAGCTGCGCGCCAATGCCGCCGTGGCCGATGGCGCGCTGCTGCGACAGCGGCAAGCGGTGCTGGTGAGCGTGGACGGAATCGAACGACCGCCCTTTGAAGGGGTCGTTTCGCGCATCAACCCGGTGGCGCAGGAAGGCACGCGCACGGTGCCCGTCTATATCACCATCGACAACCCCGATGGCGTCTTGCTGGGCGGGATGTTTGCCACGGCACAGGTGGTCATTGACTCTGTCCCTGACGCCCTTGCCCTGCCCACGATTGCCCTGCGGGAAGACGCCGAGGGGCCGTTTGTGCTGCGCGTTGTCGACGACCGTCTGGAACGCGCCGGCGTGGAAACCGGCGGAACCTGGACCGGCGGCCTGACCAGAATCACCCAAGGGTTGGCGGCGGGTGACCGTGTGATCACCGCGCCACTGTCCTCGTTGCAACCCGGCGATGCCGTCGAATTGGTGGGGCGCTAACCCATGTTTCTGACCCGTATCAGCGTCAACCAGCCCGTTTTTGCCACCATGATCATGGTCGCCCTGATGGTCGTGGGGATCTATTCTTTCCAGCGCCTGCCCATCGAGCAATTGCCCGATGTGGATTTTCCGGTGGTGGCGGTCGTCGTCTCCTATCCCGGCGCCTCGCCCGAGGCGGTGGAGAATGACATCATCATCCCGATCGAGGACGCGGTGAACACGATCAGCGGCATCGACAGCATCCAGAGCACGGCGCGCTCGGGTCAGGCGATGATCATCCTGATGTTCGATCTGGGCATCGACAGCGCCAGCGCCGCGCAAGATGTGCGTGACCGGATCGCCACCATCGAAGCCACGCTGCCCGACGCCGCCGATACGCCGATGCTGTTCAAATTCGACCCGTCGGAACTGCCGGTCTTGTCGCTGGCGGTCAGTGCCGAGGGCATGTCGTTGCGCGACCTGACGGCGCTGACCGAGGACGTGATCGAGCCGCGCCTGTCGATCATTCCCGGTGTCGGCCGGGCCACGGTTGTGGGCGGCGTGCCGCGCCAGCTCAACGTCGAGATAAACCCCGACCGGCTGACCGCCTTTGGCGTCGGCGTCGGCGAAGTGACCTCGGCGATTCGTGCCGAGAACCAGAACATGCCCGCCGGGGACATCGAACAAGGGCTGATCGTGCAAACGCTGCAGATCGAGGGCCGGATCGAACAATCCGAGGATTTCCTGGATATCATCGTCTCGCGCACCGGCGGGCAGCCCGTGCGGCTGCGTGATGTCGCGCAACTGGTCGATGGCGAGGCCGAGCCGACCAGTCTGGCGTTGCTCGACGGGGAACAGGCGCTGGCCGTGGATGTCGTCAAGACACAGGGCGCAAACACCGTCGCGGTGGCCGATGCCATCCGTCACGCGATTGCCGAACTGATGGCCGATGACCTGCCCGAAGGCGTCACCATCGAGGTGGTGCGCGACAACGCATTGCCGGTCGAGCAATCCTATCACGGCGTGCAGAACATGATGGTCGAAGGGGCCGCGCTGGCGGTGCTGATCGTGTTCTTGTTCCTCAACTCGTGGCGCTCGACGGTGATCACCGGCCTGACCCTGCCGATTGCGGTGATCGGCACGATGACGGTGATCTATGCGCTGGGGTTCACGCTGAACATCATGACGCTGCTGGCGCTGTCGCTGGCGATTGGCCTGTTGATCGACGACGCCATCGTGGTGCGCGAGAACATCATGCGACACCTGCATATGGGCAAATCGCACCGTCAGGCGGCGCTGGATGGCACCAACGAGATCGGCCTTGCGGTGCTGGCGACGACGCTGTCGATTGTCGCCGTGTTCCTGCCGGTGGCCTTCATGGAGGGCATCATCGGCCGGTTCTTCCTGCAATTTGGCGTGACGGTCTCGGTTGCGGTGCTGATCTCGATGTTCATCGCCTTCACGCTGGACCCGATGCTGTCGTCGGTCTGGTATGACCCGGCGGCGGAACCCGGCGCCAAACGCGGCCCGTTGGGCCGTCTGGTGGCGCAATTCGGGCGGTTCATCGACTGGCTGTCGGCGGGATATCGCAATTTGCTGCGCTGGTGCCTGCGGTTTCGGCTGATCACCATGGGCGTGGCGCTCGCGGCCTTTGTCGGCAGCTTCGCGCTGGTGCCCTTGGTCGGAATCGAATTCATCCCGCCCGAGGACAACAGCCAGTTTCAGGTCAATGTGGAAACGCCGGTCGGCTCGTCGTTGGATTACACGGCGGGGAAAGTGCGGCAGATCGAGCGTCTGTTGCGCGACTTCCCCGAGGTTGTCAGCACCTATGCGACGGTCAATGCCGGCACCGAGGCGGGCGGTCAGAACGTGGCGACCATCGTTGTCGCCATGCTGTCCCCTTCGCAACGCGAGCGCAGCCCGCAAGACATGACCGCCCCGGTGCGCGCCGCCTTGCAGACCATTCCCGGCATCGACTTTGTAATCGGCGCGGCCAGCGGTATGGGCGGGTTGGAAGCCCCGGTGCAGGTCAATCTGTTCGGCGAAAATCTGGATGTGCTGGCCCCGTTTGCCGACCGGTTGGTGCGCCAATTGCAGGGGATCAACGGGTTGGTCGACGTGGAAACCAGTCTGAACGCGGCGCAACCGGTGCTGGGCGTGCGCCTGAACCGCGACGCCGCCAGCGATCTGGGCGTCAGCCTGCAACAGGTCGGGGCCACGCTGCGGCCGATGCTGGGCGGCGAGGAAGTCTCGGACTGGACATCGCCGGACGGGCGCAACTTCAGCGTCCGGGTTCGCCTGCCCGCCGATCTGCGCAACGATCTTGAGGTGCTGCGCGCCCTGCCGATTGCCCAGAGCGGCGCGACCGGCAGTCAAGGCATGGTGCGGCTGGATCAGGTGGCCGACATCGTGCCCTCGTTTGGCCCCTCCGAGATCGAGCGGATGGACCTGTCACGCCAGATCACCGTGACGGCAAATCTGGAAGGCGCGACCCTGGGCGATGTGATGCCCCAGATTCAGGCGGCGATGGACGCGCTGCACCTGCCTGCGGGCTACCGCGTGCAGGCGGGCGGCGATGCCGAGCAATTGGCCGAAACCGCCTCGTCAGCGGCCTCGGCGCTGCTGCTGGCGGTGGTGTTCATCTATCTGGTGCTGGCCTCGCAATTCGGCTCGTTCCTGCAACCCTTGGCGATCATGGTGGCGCTGCCGCTGGCCCTGATCGGCGTGCTGTTGGGGCTGTTGGTGGGCGGATCGACGCTGAACATGTTCTCGATGATCGGCTTCATCATGCTGATGGGTCTGGTGGTCAAGAACGCGATTCTGCTGGTCGACAACGCCAATCAGCACACCCGCGCCGGGATGAACCTGTATGACGCTTTGCTTGAGGCGGGCAGCACGCGGTTCCGGCCGATCATCATGACCACCTTGGCAATGATCTTTGGCATGTTGCCGCTGGCGCTGAATATCCATGAGGGATCAGGCCAGAACGCGCCGATGGCGCATGCGGTGATCGGTGGGCTGATCTCGTCCACCCTGCTGACGCTGGTCGTGGTGCCGGTGGCGCTGACCTATGTCGATGGGTTCGGGCGTTTCGTGCGCCGGTTCCTGCCCAAAAGCCCCGACCACGCCGAGGACACCCCCGCATCGGCCCGGGAGGGGGCGCTGGATCAGGTGACCTCCAAAGCCTGAACCGGGCGCAGGCCACGGAAATCCCAGACGTCGATCAAGGACACCGGCGGCGATCTGGCGGCGATCTCAGGCGTCGCCGGTGCCGAGGCTGGGAGTCTCGCGCAAAACCCGCGCGGTCTCGATCATGCCGTCGCTCATGGCATGATAATAGCGCGCATATTCCTGAACGCGCTGACGCGGGCCCACTTCGGTGTCGGGTATCTCGCGCAGCAACTCTTCGATATCCGCCGCGGCGCGACGCATCCGCAAGACCGAGGCTTCGATCAGATTGGAAAAGGCGTTGGGCACAATCTGGAAATAATCCTGCCGGTCGCCGGGTTGTGCGACGCGTTTGATCAACTGTTGCGTTTCCAACAAGCGAACGCTGGAACTGATGCTGCCACGACTGACTTGCAGCGCCTCGGCCAGCTGGCCAAAGGAGGCCCGCTCGCCATCATAGAGCAACATCGCCAACACCCGCCCGGCAATGCGCGGCAACCCTTCGGTCTGCACGATCACACCGATTTTCTCGATGAAGTCAGAGCGTGCTTCCGCGGCGGGTTTTGCTTGAACGGATTTGTTCACGTCTCTCTCCGGTGCCAGGTGTGGTTGACAACCTGTCAAACAACGCCGTGTCTGTCTAGTGTGTTCAGTAGACAATGAACATCACAAAGCAGGTCTACCTGAGGCCGGATGCCTATTCAACCAGACGCCGGACACCCTTGTCCTTGCGCTGAAATCGGTCAACTTTGGCACAGCGGACAATTTCGAAAAGGCCGCCAAAGTGCTGGAAAGCCACGCCCCATGACAAGCGCACCGCGGTGATGCGGATGCGCGGGGTCCCGGCCCGCAGGTTGACGCCAGCGCAGGTCACCGATCTGGTGACCGATTATTAATAGTGAGTGGGACGACGGATGCAATTCTCGGCCAATCTTGGGTTCCTCTGGGCTGATCTGCCGCTGCCTGACGCCATCCGCGCCGCCCATGCGGCGGGCTTTCAGGCGGTAGAATGCCATTGGCCCTATGCGTTTCAACCCCGGCAGATCAAAACCGCGCTGACCGAAACCGGGCTGACGATGCTGGGGCTGAACACGGTGCGGGGCGATGTCTCGCGCGGTGAAAACGGCCTTTGTGCCCTGCCGGGCCGCGAGGGCGATGCCCGCGCCGCGATTGATCAGGCGATTGCCTATGCGGCTGCCATCGCGGCGCCGAATGTTCACGTCATGGCGGGGTTCGCGACTGGCCCGCACGCGCGTGACACATTCATCGCCAACCTGCGCTACGCCTGCGATGCCGCCGCCGCGCGGGGTATCACCATCCTGATCGAGCCGCTCAACGCCTATGATGCGCCGGGGTATTTCCTGCAAACCACCGATCAGGCGATCAAGGTGATCACCGATGTCAGCGCGCCGAATATCAAGCTGATGTTCGATTGCTATCATGTGCAGTTGATGGAAGGCGATCTGACGCATAAATTGCAGAAGCTTCTTGGCCATATCGGCCATATCCAGTTTGCCAGCGTCCCCGACCGTGGCCCGCCCGATCATGGCGAGGTGAACTACGCGCATGTGTTCAGCGTCATCAAGGCGCTTGGCTACACGGCGCCTCTGGGGGCTGAATACAAACCGCAGGGGCCAACGGATCAAACGCTCGGGTGGTTGAGGGCCTAGCCGGGTTCCGGGTTTGCTCGCCCGACCCCAACCCGGTGGGCGGCCCGGAAAAATGCGGCCATGATCCGCGAGAGCGGCGCGCCGTTGCCAAGGGCGGTGATCGCCCGGCTGGTGTTGGCGCGGCTCACGGGTGGCGACTCCGACACTCGCACCAACACCGACCAGATCGAGCGCGGCATCGCTTATAGATCATATCTATAAAAATATAGCTGCCATCAATTTGCTTTATAACTTTGCGTGATCCAACATCGCGTCAAATTCCGTCATTGAAGGTCAAACGATGCCCACATTTTCTGACATCAAGGCGCGGATGCGCCTGCCGTTGATTGGCTCTCCACTGTTTATCGTCTCTTATCCGGAACTGGTCGCGGCGCAATGCAAGGCCGGGATTGTCGGATCATTTCCCGCTCTGAATGCACGGCCCGAGGGGGAATTGGTGAAGTGGATCGAGTTTCTCAACGAGGAGCTGGCGAAATGGGACCGTGACAACCCCGATCGCCCCTCGGCCCCCTATGCGGTCAATCAGATCGTGCACAAAAGCAACACGCGGCTGGATGACGACATGGGCGTGTGTGTCGATTACAAGGTGCCGCTGATCATCTCGTCACTGGGCGCGCGGCCCGAGATCAACGACGCGGTGCACGGCTATGGCGGGCTTGTGCTGCATGACGTGATCAACAACCGCTTTGCCAAGAAGGCCATCGAAAAGGGCGCCGATGGGCTGGTCGCCGTGGCCGCCGGGGCCGGAGGGCACGCCGGGCGCCTGTCGCCCTTTGCGCTGATGCAGGAAATCCGCGACTGGTTCGACGGCCCGGTCGCCTTGGCCGGGGCGATCAGCAACGGGCGTTCGATAGTGGCGACACAGGCTCTGGGCGCGGATTTCGCCTATGCCGGGACGGTGTTCATCGCCACCGAAGAGGCCCATGCCTCGCCTGCCTATAAAGACGCCATTGTCGAACACGCGGCCGATGACATCATCTACACCAATTTTTTCACGGGCGTGCATGGCAACTACCTGCGCCCGTCGATCGAAGCCGCCGGCATCGACCCCGACGTTCTGCAATCGGGCAATCCCGAGCAGATGAAGGTTCTCGAATATCGGTCCGAAGGCAAATCAAAGGCCTGGAAGGATATCTGGGGTTGCGGCCAGGGGATCGGCGCCATCGACAAGGTTGGCACGGTGGCCGAGGTGGTTGACCGGATGGCGCACGAATACAACGCCGCACTTGCAGACATGAAAGCACTCAACGCCGTGCGACAGCGGCAGATTTCTGGGAGGAATAGACCATGACGACACTCAAACGCAGAACCACGCTTGCAGGGTTTGTGGCGCTGACCGCGGCATTGACGCTGCCCGGAGTCACGCTGGCCGACGAGGCCTTTCCCGCGAAACCGGTGACCATCGTTGTGCCATTCGCCGCCGGTGGTGGCGGCGATTTCGCCGCGCGCATGGTGGCGGCCAGCCTGCAAGAGCACCTCGGCGTGCCGGTCAACGTCTTGAACCGTCCCGGCGGTGATGGGGTGATCGGCGCCACGGCCGTCGCCACCGCCGAGCCCGATGGTTACACGCTGCTGATGGCAACGCCCTCGCCGATGAACTACGCACCGGCGATCCACCGCACGAATCCGCCCTACGACCCGATCGCAGATTTCCGCCCGGTCTCGTCCTTTGGGCCTTATGTCTTTGAATTCGTTGTCAACTCCGAATTGCCGGTCACGACATTGGACGAATTTGTCGCCTATGTTCGCGCCCATCCGGGTGAGGTGAATTATGCCACGGGCGATTCCACCGCAATCGTCGCCACCGCGCAATTTGCCGAGGCCGCCGGTCTGGACATGGTGCATATCCCCTACAGCGGAAGCGGCGCGGCCTTGCCCGATCTGGCGGCGAACCGCGTGCAGGCGATGTTCCTGACCCTCAGCGCGATTCGTCAACTGGAGGACAAGGTGCGCCCGCTGGCGGTGCTGTTCCCCGAGCGCACGCATATCGACCCGGACTTGCCGACATTCGTGGAGCTTGGCTATGCCTCGGTCGATCTTGACCCGTGGTCGGGCTTTTTCACCACCGCTGGCGCGCCGGATGATGTGGTCAACCAGATGTCCGAGGCGCTCAACGTGGTCTTGAGCCAGCCCGAACTCGTCGAGCGCTTTGCCACCTTCGGCACCATTTTGCAGCCGGGAACGCCCGAAGAACTGGGCGAAACCCTGGCATATCAACTGGGTGTCTGGCGGCGCATGGTCGATCTGATCGGCATTCCGACGGACTGATCACGGTCTCAATGGATTGCCGGCCTCGGTCTTGAGCCCCGTCATGGCATCAAGGCCGGGGTCGGCAAGTTTCTGGATGGTTTATGGCTCATATTTCTCAGATTGCAGCGCAAAGCGGTGACTCGGTCGCCTTTATTGACGACGCCACAGGCCAACGCATCCGCTTTGGCGCGCTTGAAGCGCTGATCAACCAGACGGCGCGGTTCCTGATCGCGCAGGGTGTCCGGCCCGGCGGCAATATCGCGTTCTGTCTGCCCAACGACCTGAGTCATGTGGTGTTGATCCTCGCGGCGCAGCGAACCGGCGCGTATTACACGATGATCCCCAGCAAATCCTCGCTGCGCGACGTGGCCTTTTTTGTCGAGGATTGCGGCGCGCCGCTGCTGATAACCGGGGCGGGTATGTTTGACGCGCAGCCCCTGGCAAACGCCCTGCCCGCGCAGACGCGGGTGCTGATGCTGGACGGGCCGGAACTGGCCTATGGCGACAGCCTCGCGGCGCTGGTTGCACCGCATCCGCCGCACCCGCACCCGGAATTTCGCACCGGCACGCAGATGAGCTATTCGTCAGGCTCGACCGGGAAGCCCAAAGGCATCCGCACGCCCCTGCCCGACCGGCCGTGGAACGCGCCTGATCCGCGAAACGAACGCGCCGCGGCGGATTCCGGGTTGGACGGCACGGCGGTTTTCCTCAACACCTCGCCGATTTATCACAGCGCGCCGCACCGTTTTGTGTGCGCGGCCCTCTCGGCGGGCGCGACGGTTGTTTCCATGCGTCACTTCGATGCACTCGCCGCACTCAAGGCCATCGAGAAATACCGCTGCACCCACGGGCTTTGGGTGCCAACCATGTTCCACCGTCTGCTTTCGCTGCCCAAAGAGCAGCGTGAACGCTATGACCTGTCCAGCATCCGCTCGGCGATACATGGCGCGGCCCCCTGCCCGATTGCCACCAAAGAGGCGATGATCGCCTGGTGGGGGCCGGTGCTGGACGAGTATTATTCCGGCACCGAGGGCATTGGAAACGCGATTATCTCCAGCAAGGAATGGTTGCAGCACAAAGGGTCGGTTGGGCGACCACTCCATTGCACTGCGCATATTCTGGACGACAATGACAACGAGCTTCCCACCGGCGAGGTCGGCGGGATCTATTTCGACAGCCCCGCCAGTTTCAGCTATTGGAACGCTGCCGAAAAGACCAAGGCCAGCATCAGCCGCCAAGGCTGGAAGACCTTTGGCGATCTTGGCTATGTCGATGCGGATGGCTATCTGTATCTCACCGGGCGGCGCAGTTTCACCATCATCTCGGGTGGCGTGAACCTCTACCCGCAAGAGATCGAGGCGGCGCTGATCGCCTGCCCCGATGTGGTGGATGCGGTGGTCATCGGCCTCCCCGACCCCGATTTTGGCGAGCGTGCGGTGGCGTTGATCAATCTGCGCGATGGTTTGCAGCCAACCACCCGAACCCTTGCCGCGATAAAACAGCGTTTGCGCGACGAACTGGGGTCGATCAAGACGCCAAAAGCGTTTCATTTCATCCGCACGCCGCTGCACAACGACTCGGGCAAGGTGCAACGGCCCAAGCTGATCGAGGCGTTTCTGAAGGGCGCGGTTGCCGAATGGCCCGTGCTTGAAACCGAAAGCGGAGCGATTGACAATGGCCAGTAACCGGCGCGCCGAAATCCTGGGGGGCCTGATCCTGCTGGTCATCGGTCTTGCCACGGTCCTGTATACGCGGGCGCATTATCCGCTGGGCACGTTGCGCCAGATCGGGCCGGGGTTTGTGCCGACCGCTCTGGGCGTGTTGCTGGTCCTTCTGGGTGGTGCCATCGCCTGGGTCGCGCGGCCGCGCGAAACACGGCCAATGCGCGGCGGCATGGGCAATGTCGCGGCCATTGCGGGCGGCGTTCTGGCCTTTGCCGTGCTGCTGGAGCGCGCGGGATTCGTCATCGCCATTGCCGTTACCGTGCTCATCGTCACCCTGCCCTGGACGGATCGCGGCTGGCTGTCACGGGTCATCGTTGCCGGCGTGACAATCGCCTTTGTCTGGCTTGTCTTTTACTGGGGGCTGGACATGCAAATCCGCCCCTTTGCGTTTTGAGGTGCGGCCATGAATGATCTTGACGGAGTTCTGGCGGGGCTGAGTTCGCTCTTTCAGTTGCAAACCCTGCTGTCGTGTTTCAGCGGCGTGTTTCTGGGCACGCTTATCGGCGTTCTGCCCGGCGTCGGTCCACTGGCGGCGCTGTCCTTGCTGCTGCCATTGACCTATTACATGGACCCCGGTGCGGCGCTGATTTTCCTGTCAGGGGTGTATTACGGCACGCAATACGGCGGGGCGATCACCTCGATCCTGCTCAATATTCCGGGCACTGCAACCTCGGCGGTCACCTGCATCGACGGCGGCCCGATGGCCAAGGCCGGGCGCGCGCATCAGGCGCTGACCGCCGCGCTGACCGCCTCGTTTGTCGGCTCGATGATCGGCATCGCGGTGATCTTGCTGTTCGCGCCGCTGCTGGCCGTGGTCGGCTTCATGTTCGGCCCGTCCGAGTATTTCGCGGCGCTGTTGCTGGGCTTGATTGCCTCGGCGTCGGTCGGTGGCAGTTCCGCGCTCAAGAATATCGCCATGGCGGTTCTGGGCGTCCTGCTGGGCGTGATCGGGCTTGATGTGAACTCGGGCATCCCGCGGTTTTCCTTTGGCGTGCATGAGCTTTACAACGGGTTGAGCATCGTCGCGCTGGCGATGGGTCTGTTTGGCATCACCGAGGTGATGGGCAACATCAACCTGTCCCGGCTCAGCAGCAGTGCCGCGGATCTTTCGGCGCGCACCTCCCGGTTCTGGGCAAACACCTGGCCGCTAATCTATCGCCCGATTCTGCGCGGCTCGGCAATCGGCGCCTTTTTCGGCACGCTGCCGGGGACCGGGCCGGGGATTTCATCGTTCATGGCCTATGCCTTTGAAAAGAAGGTGGCAAACGAGCCCGACCGCTTTGGTCATGGCGCAATCGAAGGTGTCGCCGCGCCCGAAGCGGCGAATAACTCGGCGGCAATGACCGCCTTTATCCCCACGCTCATGCTCGGGATTCCGGGCGAGGTTGTCATGTCGCTCTTGCTGGGTGCGATGATCATTCACGGGCTGCAACCCGGTCCGATGCTGGCGACCACCCACCCGGATATCTTCTGGGGCCTGATTTTCAGCTTTGGCTTGGGCAACGTGCTGCTGCTGGCCATGAACCTGCCGCTGTTGCGGGTCTGGGCGGCGCTGCTGAAAGTGCCCTTCAACCTGCTCTATCCGATGATCGTCGTGCTGATCTGCATTGGCAGCTACAGCGTCGGCTACAGCACTTTTGATCTCTACGTCGTCGCCGCCACAGGGGTTATCGGCTATTGGCTGGTCAAGGCCGATTTCAGCCCCGCGCCCTTGCTGCTGGGGTTCGTGCTGGGCCCGATGGTCGAGGAAAACTTCCGCCGCGCCATGCTGATGGCGCGCGGCGATCTGATCCAGATGGCCTCGGGGCCGATCACCGCGGGCTTTCTCCTGTGCAGCGCGGGTTTGCTGTTCTTCACCATCCGCGCGGAACTGACCGGCCGTCGCGCCGCCGCACTTGCTGAAAAATAAGGGAGGACATCATGTCCGAAGTCACCTTGAAACGCGACGGCCATGTGCTGATCATCACGCTCAACCGGCCCGATGTGCTGAACGCCTGGAACACGGCGCTGATCCACGGGCTGCACGCGGCATGGAAAACACTTGCTGCCGATCCTGATCTGCGCGTCGCCGTCCTGCACGGTGCGGGACGGATTTTCACCGCCGGGCTGGACCTCAAGGAGGTGCCGCGCGACGGGATCCTGGGAATCCCCAACATGACGGTGCCCTGCCGCAAACCGATTCTGGTGGCGGTCGAAGGCGCGGCGATCGGCTATGGTGCGGTCACCGCGATGTTCGCGGATATGGTGTTTGCCGCAGAGAGCGCCTATTTCCTTTACCCCGAGGCAAAAATGGGCGTTTTTCAAGGGCTTATGGGCGGCTTTCCGGGGCGCGTGCAATACAAGGCCGGCCTGCAATGGCTGTTGACCGCCGAAAAGCTGGGGGCCACCCGCGCGCGTGAAATCGGGCTTGTGAACGAGGTTCTGCCCGATGGTCAGGCGTTTGACCGCGCGCTGGAAGTCGCCCGGAAAATCGCCACGCATGCGCCTTTGGTGGTGCAAGCCATCAAGGACATCGCGCTTGGCACGATCCCCAAGGGCCCGATGGAGCAAAATCTCGGTGTCAACCGCATGATCGAGGCGGTGATGTCCAGCCATGACGCGCAAGAAGGCATGAAAGCCGCACAAGAACGCCGCGTTGCCGATTTCAAAGGCGATTAAGCCGGGTCAACGGACCGGCGGCTTGGGGTTTGTGTCAGGGTGGCAAGTGCGTATACTGGGCTGGTGAAACAAAATGGCCCGATCATGCGCCTTGTTCTGTCTGAATTGCGCTATTTTGTCGAACTGGCCCATCGCCTGAGCTTTACCAATGCCGCCGAAGCTCTGGGGATCACGCAACCGACCTTGAGCACGGCGATCCGTCAGCTCGAGGGCAAGCTGGGTCAAAAGCTGTTCGACCGCGACACGCGGGGCGTGCGTTTGACCCCGTTTGGCAATGAGGCGTTGCGGTTGTCGCTGCGGCTGCTCGAGAACGCGGTTGCAACCGAACGCGAGCTGGCCGATCTGGCCGCCGGGCGCGTGGGGCGCTTGCGCATTGCCGCGCCGTCAACCTATTTCGCCACCATCCTCAAAGAAGCGCTGGTGCAGTTTCGACGGGAAAACAGCGCGATCCAGATCGAGATCGAGGATACCGACGGGGATTCCGCCACCGAGCTTTTGCGCCGCGATCTGGTGGATTTCAGTGTCACGCCTTTTGTGCCCGGAGGCCGCGAATTGACCGGGTTCCAGATCGGGTCGATGCAGGCCGTCGCCGTGTATCATCCTGATTTCGAGCCTGAATTGGGCGCGTGTGTGACCTGGGCGGACCTGTCAAAGCGGGTGGCGATCATTCTGCGGTCGCGCGATTCCGCCGGGCGTCTGTTCAACGAGAATATCCGCAAGATGGGGGTGACCTTTGCCGGCATCCATCGGCTCAACGAGTTTCAAGCGGTCCGGGGCCTGATCGAATCCGGTTTCGGCGTTGGCGTCATGTCGGACCTGACCGCCAGCCAATTCGGCCCGCCGTTTCGCATTGCCAAAATTACACCAACCGCCAAGCCGGTTGACCTGTATATCTATAAATCCGCCTTGCGCACCCAAACGCCGATAATGGGCCGATTTCTGGACATCATCCGCGCGAATTTTCCGCGCAAGTAGCGCACGGGTTGCCGCGCGGATGCAAGGCGGGTCTCTGCGACGGTATCACCCGGCGTGGTTAAGCACTTCCCATCCCCGGATCACGACATAGCCGGGATTTGGCTGATGGGAATGCAGACTACCGAGGAAAAAGCGCCGGTTCAGCCAGTCCCATTTGCCCTTTGGCGCGGTCACCAGCACCCGGGAAACCGCATAGCGATGCGGCTGCGCATTGGCATCAACCAACACCTGATTGTCGATGTTCAGAACGGTTCCGTCAGCCACCCGCATCTCGTAAATCGCGCGCAGTTCCTTGATGCCATCCGCGCGCAGGAGTTGCCGGTCGGCGCCGCCCGCAAGGATGGTCCCGTGGAAATCCGGATACGTCGGCCCGCCCCGAAATTGCCCGCCGGTGATCGGCACCATGCCCCTGTGACCCAGTGGGCCCGCGCCCAGATCCATCCCCGGCGCAATGGTCACGACGGCTTCCCACGCCAGTTGCTGCGCGAACGGACTGCCCGGCAGGTCTATCAGACACTGGTTCAGATCAATATCTGTCATCGTCATGTCAGTGCCGCCAACCAAGCCGACATGGTGCGCAGCGACTGACGGCTGGCCTCGCAAAATTCCATGGCCCGCATATAGCCGTGGATAAGCCCTTCGCCGTGGTCCAGTGTTACGGGCACCCCGGCAGCCTGCAACGCCTCGGCATAGGCCAAACCCGAGTCGCGCAAGGGGTCATTCTGTGCGACCGCGATATAGGCCGGGGGCAGGCCCGCATGGCTGGCGGCCACCAAGGGCGCAACTCTTGGGTTGTTGTGCAATTGCGCGGTGTCGGGGGAATAGAGCGCGTTAACCAGATCCATGCCGCGGGTCTGCAACAAGGGCGCGTTGGCGTTTTCGGTATAGCTGGGGCGCGACTGGTCAAAATCGCACGCGGGATAGATCAGCAACTGGCCCGTCAGCGCAACCTCGGAGCCGCGCAAATCCAGTGCCAACGCCGCCGCCAGGTTGCCGCCCGCGCTATCGCCGCCCACGGCAATGCGGTCGGGGTCAATGCCCAGCGTTGCGGCCTTGGCATGAACCCAGCGCGCCACGGCGTTGCACTGGTCGATCGCGGCAGGGAACGGGTGCTCGGGTGCCAGCGCGTAATCGACACTGATCACGGTCATGGCGGCATCGGCGGCAATCCGGGCGGTGATATCGGCGTGGGTTTCCGGTGATCCCTGCATCCAGGCACCGCCGTGCATGTAGATCAAGGCAGGCTGAACCGCGCCGGTTTCTTTGCGATAGACCCGCACGCGCACCGGCCCGGCCTTGCTGTCGATCCAATGCTCGGCGCTGTCGGTCACGCCGTCAGGGAACGGCAGGCGCATCTCGGCGGCGATGACTTCGAATTTTTTGCGCCGATCGGCGGGGCTGGCGCCTTGGGGTAAACGCGCCCATTTGGCATTCCATGCGTCGAGGAACGGCAGCAGTTCAGGGTTCAGCATCGGCCTGTCCTTTAAAGGGGTTCCAGTTTGCGGACGTGGCGTCACCAGCCGCAAGACGGCCTCGACGGTCTGCGCCTTGAGCCGCGCTTGCCCACTGTTTGAAAACAGCGACGCGCCAAAACTCTCGGTGAAGCTGGGCCGGTTCGAGACGTTGAAGAATGACAGCGCCGAGATATGCCAGTGCAACTCAAGCGGGGTGATGTCGGTGCGAAACACGCCCTGTTTTTGACCACGCGCCAAAAGGCCAGCCAGTTTCTCGACGGCTCCGGCGTTCACCCGGCCCATCAATCCAGAGGCTTGCAGATGCACGGCATTGTGGACGTTTTCAATCATCACCAATCGGATGAAGTCAGGGTTGGCGCGGTGGTGCTCAAAGGTGAAATCAACCAAGGCTCGCAGCGCATCCAACGGATTGAGATGGTCCAGCGCAAGCGCATCCTCGCCAGCGCGGACCTTGGCGTAAGCCGCCTCGAGGACCTGTAGATACAGCCCCTCTTTGTCCGCAAAGTAATAATACACCATGCGCTTGGAGGTCGCGGTCTGTGCGGCGATGTCCTCGACTCGCGTCGATGCATACCCCTGTCGCGCAAACGCGGCCGTCGCGGCATCGAGGATTGCGCGGCGCACCCCCTCTGGATCCTGCTTCCATTTCTGGCGGCCATTGCCGCCGCTCATCACGCCTTCACCCATCTGGCCCGCGCTCCCTGATTCTCACTCAATTTAACCTAAAGGAACATTTGTGTTGACACAATTAACTTCTGAGAACATTTTGAACCGCAGATCCTGGGAGGGAATCACTGAACATGCCTGCGCCAGCACACAACCTGCCGAGCCCCAACGCCCTGCGTGTCGTCCGTGCCGGGTTGATCGGTGCGGGAATCGCGGCATCCCGGACGCCGCGCATGCATATCGAGGAAGGGCGCGCTCAGGGGATCAACTATGCCTATGAGCTGATCGACACCGACACGATGACCACCGCACCGGACATCGACACCTTGCTGACGCAAGCTCAGGCGCGTGGGCTTGATGGGGTCAATGTAACGTTTCCGTTCAAGCGCACCGCTTTGGCGCATGTCGATGAGATCGCCGCTTCGGCGGCCGCAGTGCGGGCAACCAACGCCATCGTTTTCCATAACGGGCGGCGTATCGCGCATAACACCGATTATTCCGGGTTCTCGATGGGCTTTCTGCGCCAGATCGGTGCAAGGCCCCACGCCACGGCGCTGCTGCTGGGGGCGGGCGGCGCCGGGGGGGCGGTCGCCAATGCGCTGCTCGATGCGGGCGTGCATCTGCTTTTTATCCACGACAAGGACGCGCAAGCCGTCAAGACGTTGGCCGCGACACTTGACGCGCGCCTTGGTCTGGGCCGCGTGCGGGCGGTCACGGATATGCGGATTGCCGCGGCGGCTGCCGATGGCATCGTCAACGCCACGCCGGTTGGCATGGTCAAGCAGCCGGGAACGCCGCTGGACATGGCACTGGTCGAGGCCCGGCACTGGGTCGTGGATATTGTCTATTTCCCGCTGGAGACAGCGTTTCTGCGCCAGGCCCGCGCGCTTGGCTGCCACACGATTGATGGCTCGGGCATGGCGGTGTTTCAAGCCGCCGCCGCGTTCGAGCTGTTCACCGGGCTTGCGCCCGACCCGGACCGGATGCGGGCGACATTCGACAGTTTTACCTGAAATCCGGTGCCTTTCGCGGCCCGGCAAACGCACATGGGAGGATACTATGCGTTTTACCCTCAAGACCACTCTGGCGGCCGGCGTGGCCGCTGTTGCCCTGACCGCGAACGCCGCCTTTGCGACGGTTGATCTGGTCTATTCGGACACCGTCACGGATGCGGATATCCGCTCGCAACTGCTGCAATCGGAATTCGGCGATTGCCTTGGCGACGAGTTCAATTTTCAGGCCTATCACGGCTCGACCCTGTTCGCGCAGGGCACCGAATTGACCGCCATGCAGCGCGGCAACCTCGATATGGCCAACCTCGCGATCTTTGACTTTTACAACCAGGTGCCGGCGACCTCGGTGCTGGGTCTGCCGTTTTTGTTCCGCGACTATGAGCATATGCGCGCCACCTATGACAGCGACGTGCTGGATGCGCTTTGGGCGCAGGTCGAGGAAGCCACCGGCGTCAAATTCCTGGCCTTTCCCTATATCGGCGCGCGCCACCTGTCCTATATCGGCGATCGCCGTTACATGACGCCCGAGGATCTGGCCGGCGTGCGCCTGCGGATGCCCGGCGGCGAGGGCTGGCAGTTTGTCGGTCAGGCGATGGGGGCAAGCCCGGTTCCGGTCCCGTTCACCGAGGTGTATACCGCGCTGCAAACCGGCGCGATTGATGCGCAGGACAACGGTTTCCCCGCGACCCGCTCCATGCGGTTCGACGAGCTGATCACCCATATGGCGCTGACCAACCACCTGATCGCGGCGAATGAATTCACCATCTCGCTGTCCAAGTGGAATTCGATGACCGCCGACCAGCAAGCGCGCGTGCAGATGTGCGCCGACCAGTTCGAAGCGGCGCTGGATCAGGTGACGCTGGATCAGGAAGCGACATTGCGCGGTGAATTCGAAGCGCAGGGCATCGACATCTATGTGCCCGACATCCCGGCGTTCCAGCGTCACGTCACCGAGGTCTACATGGCCTCGCCGTATTCCGCGGATTGGCCCGAGGGCCTGGTCGAGGCAATCGGCGCGCTCTGATCTTTCGCATCCAGAGGGCGGCACATGGCGTGCCGCCCACCCCCGCCCAAAGGATAAGGCCATGCCCAGCATCGCGCCGCTCGTCGGCTGGCTCTCGCGCCGCGCCGAGAACCTCATTGCCCTGTTGTTGCTGACCATGTTCGCGACATTCCTGTTGCAGATCATCTTTCGCTATGTGCTGGCGCTGCCGGTGTCGTGGACAAACTGGACCATCGAAGTCGTCTCGATCGCGTGGCTGTGGGGCATCCTGTTCGGGTATGCGTTCGTGGTCCGCGATGTCGATGTGATCCGGCTGGATATCGTCTATAACGCCCTGCCCCTGACCGCACGTCGCACGCTGGACGTGATCACCGGCCTGTTCGTCGCCGCAGTGCTGGCCTGGACGCTGCCGAAATGCTGGGACTATGTGCAGTTCATGCGCATCGAGCGCACCCCGGCGCTGCGCCTTCGCTACAACTATGTGTTCGGCATCTATTTGGCCTTCGCCGTCGCGGTGATCTTTCGGTCGCTGCTGGATGTCTGGGGCGGAATAACCGGTCGTGCCGCGCGCTATGCCACGCCACGCCACCCCGAGGGGCATGACTATGATTGATCCCTTTACCGTCACGATGCTGTTGATCGTCGCCTTGGCGATCATGGGCCATTCGATTGGTGTCTCGATGCTGGCGGGCAGTTTCGTCTACCTGCTGCTCAAGGGCTATGACGCCTCGATTGCCGCCGAGACGATGATGCAGGGCCTGTTCAACGGCTACACCTTGCTGGCGGTGCCGCTGTTCATTCTGGCCGCCGATATCATGAACATCGGCTCGCTGGCGGATAAACTGCTGAAATTCGCGCAGGCCCTGGTGGGTCGGTTCCGGGGTGGTCTGGGTCATGTCAACGTGGTGTCGTCGCTGATCTTTTCGGGCATGTCCGGCTCTGCGGTCGCGGATGCCGTGGGCATGGGCAAGATCATCATCACCATGATGACCAAGGACGGCAAATATACCGCCAGCTATGCCGCCGCGATCACCGCTGCCACGGCCACGATCGGCCCGATCATTCCGCCGTCAATCCCGATGGTGCTCTATGCGCTGGTGTCCGAGCAATCGGTCGGCTACCTGTTTGCGGCGGGCATCCTGCCGGGCCTGTTGATGGCCTTGCTCATGGGCGTCACCAACGGCGTGATGGCGCGGCGGCGCAACTTTCCCGTCGACAACAGCGTGCCTTTGCGGGAGTTGCCCAAAGCCACAGTCGAGGCAATCCCGGCGCTACTGCTGCCTGTCATCCTGCTGGGCGGCATCTATGGCGGGATCATGACCCCCACCGAAGCCGCCGCCGTCGCCGCCGCCTATGCGCTGTTCATCTCGGTGGTCCTGTATCGCTCTGTCACACTGCGCAGCTTTTATGGCGCGCTTCTGGGCTCGGCGCGCTCGACCGCCTCGGTCGGGATTCTGATCGCCGGGGCGCTGGCCTTCAACTATGTCATCACCCGCGAGAACGTGCCCGACAGCGTTGCGGCCCTGCTCAACGCGATGGACCTGGGGCCGGTGGGCTTTCTGATCGCCGTGAACGTGCTGTTTCTGGTGCTGGGCTGCGTGCTGGAGGCCGGGGCGCTGCTGCTGATTGTCGTGCCGATCCTGATTCCCGCCGCGAATGCGCTTGGCATCGACCTTGTGCATTTCGGGGTTGTGGTGGTCGTCAACGCCATGCTGGGCCTGATCACGCCGCCCTATGGGTTGCTGTTGTTCATCGTCGCCTCGATCACCAAGCAACCCTTGATGCCGATCATCAAGGATCTGGCGCCGTTCATCTTCATCCTGATCGTGGCGTTGATCATCATCACCTTCTCACCCGACTTCGTGTTGTTCCTGCCGCGCCAACTCGGCTATGGGGGCTGACCGATGTTGCACGCCATCGCCACAGTCTCGGTGCCCGGAACCCTGCGTGACAAGATCACCGCCATTGCGCAGGCCGGATTCAAGGGCGTTGAAATCTTTGAGCAGGATCTGATTGCCTTCGACGGCAGTCCGCGCGACGTCGGCGCGATGGTGCGCGATCATGGGCTGGAAATTGTGCTGTTCCAACCGTTTCGCGACTTCGAAGGGTTGCCGGAACCCTATCGCCACCGCGCGTTCATGCGCGCAGAGCGCAAGTTTGACCTGATGGCCGAATTGGGTGTCGCGGATATCCTGATCTGCTCATCGGTGCACCCGGCCGCTCTCGGTGGGGTCGACCGCATGGCGGCTGATTTCGCGGAGCTGGGCGAAATCGCCGCGCCGCGCGGCATCCGCGTGGGCTTCGAGGCGCTGGCCTGGGGCAAGCACATTTTTGACCACCGCGACGCGTGGGAAGTGGTGCGCCGCGCCGATCATCCGCATGTCGGCCTGATCCTCGACAGTTTTCACACGCTTGCTCGCAAGATTGATCCCGACACGATCCGCCGCATTCCCGGTGACAAGATCTTTTTCGTGCAACTCGCCGATGCCCCGCGCATCGAGATGGACTTGCTCTATTGGTCGCGCCACTTTCGCAACATGCCCGGCGAAGGGGATCTGGATGTGACCGGCTTCATGCGGGCCGTCGCCGCGACCGGCTACTCTGGTCCGGTGTCGTTGGAAATCTTCAACGACCAGTTTCGCGGTGGTAACCCCCGCTCTGTCGCACAAGACGGCTACCGCAGCCTTGTGGCGTTGATGGATGACGTGCGCGCGGCCGAGCCTGAAATCGCGCTGACGGTGCCGCACATCCCGCCGCGCGCGATCGTCGAGGGTGTCGAATTCCTGGAGTTCGCGGCGCGTGGGGCTGATGCCGCCGCCCTCGAATCCCTGTTCCAGACACTGGGGTTCCGCGCGGACTCCCGTCATCGCAGTCGCACCCTGACGGTTTGGCGGCAAGGAGACATACGGCTGTTGGTCAACCGCTCGCAAAGCGATTTTGCCGGGTCGGCTTATGCGCTGCACGGAGCCTCGGTTTGCGACATTGGCCTGCGCGTGGATGACGCCAAAGACTGTGCCACGCGCGCGGCGGCGCTGGGGTCCATGCCCTTCAACCAAGCGCGCGGCGTCGGCGAAATGCCGATCCCTGCGATCCGGGGTCTGGGCGGAAGCCTTGTGCATTTTATTGACCGTAAAAGCGGCTTGACCGATGTCTGGGACATTGAATTCCAGGCCTTGCCCGGCGCAACGGCCAGCGGCACTGGCCTGACCCGTATCGACCACATCGCGCAAACCATGAGCTATGACGCCATGCTCAGTTGGTCCCTGTTCCACGAGGCGCTTTTGTCGATGCGCCGCATGCCAATGGTCGATGTCGTCGATCCCGACGGGCTGGTGCGCAGTCAGGCGCTTGCCACTGCGGATGGTGCGTTTCGGGTCACGCTGAACGGGGCCGAGACGCACCGCACATTTGCCGGAAATTTTCTGGCAGACAGTTTCGGGGCCTCGGTGCAGCATGTGGCCTTTGCCTGCGACGACATCTTTGCGACCGTTGACAAACTCGCGGCCCATGCGTTTGCGGCGCTGCCCATGGGCGCGAATTACTATGACGACCTCGCCACGCGCTTTGATCTGGACGACGGTCTCCTGGCGCAATTGCGCGCGGCAAATATCCTCTATGACGAGGACGAGCACGGGCGATTCTTTCAGATCTACTCCCGCCCTTTCGGCACTGGTATGTTCTTTGAAATCGTCCAGCGAGACGGCCGCTATTCTGGCTATGGGGCACCCAACGCACCCTACCGGATCGCGGCCTTGAAGCGATTGACAAGAGATAAAGGCGTGCCGAAGGCGTGACTTCTTGATCGGCGGCAAGAGGCGCGAGAAACACGGCGCCTTACATCAGCGACGGAAGAAACAAGATGAACGACGGAAAGGCGATTGCAAGGATCACCACGACCAGATCCGCCGCCAGAAACGGCACCACGCCGCGAAAAATCTGCGCGACCGTCGCATATTGGCTGGCGACATTCCGAATGACAAAGACATTCATCCCGACGGGCGGTGTGATCATGCCGATCTCAAGCAATTTCACCAGAAGAACGCCAAACCACACCAGATCAATACCCTCGGCGCGAAAGATGGGGAGACCCGGCAGAATTCGCGGATACGGTCGCCTTCATCGTGCGCAATCGCTACATCAATGGCGAAACCCTGCGTCTGGATGGGGCGGTGCGGCTGCGGTCAAAATAGCGACTCGCTTGGCAAGGGCGCCTCTGCATGTATACATTGTGTGTATACATGGGGGCGCTATGGCTGAATCCAAAAGCATCAATCTGACCAAACGCGCGGCCTATGAGTTGCGCCAGAAGATCATTCATGGTGGCTTGCCGGGTGGCACGCGCCTCTTTGAGGTCGCGATTTCCGAGGAATTGCAAATCTCGCGAACCCCGGTGCGCGAGGCCATGTCGCGTCTGGCCGAGGAGGGCTTGCTTGAACGCGCGCGTGGCGGCGGGTTTCAGGTGCGCTCGTTCACCTTTCGCGACGTCGTTGATGCCATCGAACTGCGCGGGGTTCTGGAGGGGACGGCGGTAAGGTTGGCATCAGAACAGGGGGCTGAACAAGGTAAGCTGCGGGAAATAAATAATATTCTTATTGAGCTGGACGCGTGTTTCGCATCAGGAGGCGCGCCGATTGATTTCGATTCTTATAGCGAGAAGAACGCCATTTTCCACACGCGCCTTGCGGAGCTTTGCGAAAGCCCGGTGATCTTGCGAGAGCTCGACCGCGTGCGCTCTCTGCCCTTTGCATCGCCTTCGGCATTTGTGCTGGGTCAGGCAGATGTTGCCGGCTCGCATCAATCGCTGGTCATGGCGCAAGCGCAGCATCACGCCATGGTCAAGGCGATCGAGGCGCGTGAAGGCAGTCGCGCCGAAAGCATCGCTCGTGAACACGCGCGAATCGCCCGCGCAAACCTGGAGGAAGCCTTTGAGATTGACACAAAGGGGCGTGATACCGTGCCAGGCATGGCGTTGATCGTGCGCTAACGCCCGTCATGCATACAATTTCGGGGCTATTTCCGCGACGACCCGCAAATTCTTGTTGCCTAACATCCTGCGGCTTGCCATCTTGTATACATAGTTTGCTCTGGGAGGATGCGAAATGGCTGCACTGAGCCTTGAGGCGTTGATCGCCGAGCACGGCAATGCCGTGTCAATGTTGCGCAATTCAAAAATCGGAATGTATGTCTATCCCGTGGTTGCACCCGAGTTCAACAACTGGCGCGACGAACAGCGCGCCTGGGCTGAGAGCGCGGTCTTGTTCGACCAGTCGCACCACATGGACGAACTGATCGTCGAAGGCCCCGACGCGACCGCGTTCCTGTCGCAGCACGGCATCAACTCCTTCGCCAATTTCGACCTGAATCGCGCCAAGCACTTTGTCCCGGTAACGCCCAATGGCCATGTCATCGGCGACCACATCATTTTCCGCGAGCGCGAGGATAAATATATTCTTGTGGGCCGCGCGCCGACCTCGAACTGGCTGAAATTCTGCGCCGCCGTCGGCAAATGGTCGGTGCGGGTGACGCATGATCCGCGCTCGAACAGCCGCCCCGATGGCGAGCGGGTTCTGCGCACGCATTACCGTTTTCAGATCCAGGGCCCGGATGCGCCAAAGATTTTTGAAAAGATGAACGGCGGCCCGGTGCCGGATATCAAGTTTTTCCACGTCGATTGGATCAATATCGGCGGCCGCAAGGTGCAGGCGCTGCGCCACGGCATGTCCGGCGCGCCCGGCCTCGAGGTCTGGGGCCCCTATGCCGACAAACACTATATCCAGACCACCATCCTGCAAGCGGCGCGCGATGCCGGCGTCAATCTGGTGCAGTGCGGCGCGCGGGCCTATTCGACCAACACCTTGGAATCGGGTTGGATTCCCTCGCCTCTGCCGGGCATCTATACCGGCGACGGCATGCTCAAGGAATACCGCGAGTGGTTGGGGCCGGACAGCTACGAGGCGGCGGGTTCCATTGGTGGCTCGTTCGTGTCCGAGAATATCGAGGACTATTACGTCAACCCGTTCGAACTGGGCTATGATTTCTATATCGGCTGGAAAAAGGATGATTTTGTCGGCAAGGCCGCGCTTGAACAGATGAAGGCCGTTCGAGAAAAGCGCAAGAAGGTCACGTTTGAATGGAACCGTGATGACGTGCTCAAGGTCATTGCGTCCGGCTTCGAAAAAGGCACCCCCTATAAGTGGATCGACTTCCCGCAGCCGAACTATGCCTCGACGTCGGCGGATATGGTGATGAACGGCGACAAGATGGTGGGAATGTCCATGTTCAACGGCTTTTCATTCAATGAACGCTGCATGTTGAGCCTTGGGGTTGTCGATTGGGATGTTCAGGTCGGCGACGTGCTGACGATGAAATGGGGCGAGCCGGAAACCACCGGCAAGACCTCGACCGAGGCGCACAAGCAAACGGAAATCCGCGTGCGGGTCTCGGCGACGCCCTATGCTGCGCAGGCGCGTGAAAACTATGCGGATAGCTGGCGCACACGCAGTTAAGATACTTTCCCGGCGCGCGCGATCAGGTGCGCTCGCCGGTTTGACGCGCATCGACAACAATGGGGCAAATGCCCGAATTCTGGGAGGATGTATTATGCTGAACGTTTCTACATTCCGGCTTGCTGCCGCTGCGGCTGCTGTCACACTGATGACCGCCCCCGCCACCGCAGAGACACTACGATTGGCGCATTGGGTGCCACCCGCGCATACCCTGACTGCCTCCACCATCGTTCCGCTGCAGGAAGCGGTTGCGGGGTCGGGTTTGGAAATCCAGGTCTATCCCGGTGGTGAGCTTGGCGCGGGCCCGCTGGAGCAATACGCCCGCGTTCTGACCGGCGTGGCCGATATCGTCTGGGGGCTTCAGGGCTACACATCGTCGCAATTCCCGCGCACGATGATTTCCGAACTGCCCGGCGCGCTGCCCGACGGCATGAACGGCTATGACATGATCTATAACGCCTATGACGCAGGGCTACTGGACGCCGAATTCCCCGGCACGGTGCCGCTGGCGATGTGGCTGTCCGAGCCGAACGTGTTCATCATGCGCGACCACGACATCCGAACGCCCGCCGATCTGGCGGGTCTGAAGATCCGCGTGTCCGGCTCGGCGGCGGCGGCGGCGGTCGAGGCCTTGGGCGCGACCCCGGTTCAGATGCCGGCAGGCGAGATCTATAATGCGCTGCAAACCGGCCTGATTGATGGTGTGATCACCGGCTCGTCGGCCATCGGCGATTTCCGGCTTGATGAAGTGGCGAACAGCTATACGCTGGGCGCGCCACTCGGCCGGATTTCGTTCTATCTGCTGATGAACGCTGATCGCTACAATGGCTTGCCAGAGGCAGAGCTGGCGGCGCTGTCCGCGATTGCCGGGCGTCCGCTTTCGGCGTCGGCCGAAGCTGGCTGGAACGCCCGCGCTCTTCAGGTCATCGAGCAGATTTCGGCGACGGGCGATAACACCGTCTACACGCTGACCGACGACGAGGCGGCGGCTTTTGCTGCGCTGACCCTTCCGGTTCGTGACGCTGTCGTAAGTGGCATCGAGGGCGGTGCCGAAGTGCTCTCCACGATGCGCGGCGGCATGTAAGTGCTTGCACTGCTTGACAAGGTTGCGGCCAGATTGACCCATCTGGCCGCCATGATTGGCACCCTCGGTTTGATCGCCGAGGTTGTCATCATCTTGATCGACGTGATCGGGCGTTATTTCGGCGTTCCCCTGCGCGGTGCGCAAGACATCACGCAAATGTCGATGTTGGTCCTGGTCTTTGGCGGCATGGCGTTGTGCGACCGTACCGGAGGGCACATCGCGGTGGATATCTTCGAAAAGGCATTCCCCCGTTGGTTGAATGCCTTGGGTGATATCGCATCGGCGCTGATCGGTGCGATCCTCTTTGCGGGAATTTCCTATAACATGTGGTTCAGCGCCAAAATGTCGGATATGTTGAACCAGTCCACAAACATCATCAACCTGCCGTTTTCGTGGTTCAAGATGTTTGTTGTCGTCACCTGTGCGATTACGGCCTTTGGCATGATTTTGCGCGCAATTTCCCTGATATTGGGCGGCCAGGGCGCCAAAGGAATTTCTTTCATGAGCGGTTTTGCCATCGGCCTTTGGGGCATCGGCGTGCTGTTTGTGTTGTTGGCCCTGCGCATCCCGGTTGCCTTCGCGATGTTCGCGGTGGGCTTTGGCGGGATCGCGGCATTGAATGGATTTCCGGCCGCGATGAGCTATCTAGCGACCGAAAGTTTCACGCTGGGCAGCAGCGCAGAGTTGGTGGTCGTGCCGCTGTTCATCCTGATGGGCAACGTCGCCACCGAAACCGGGATGAGCCGCAGGCTTTATGATGCGGCCTATGCGATCATTGGTTCGGTGCGCGGTGGTCTGGCCTCGGCGACGGTCATCGGCTGTGGTGGTTTCGCGGCGCTGTCGGGCTCGTCGGTGGCCTCGGCGCTGACCATGGGCAAAGTGTCCCTGGCCGAGATGGAGCGGTTTGACTACGACCCCAAACTGGCGACGGGGGCGGTGGCGGCGGGCGGCACGCTGGGAATCTTGATTCCGCCCTCGACCGGGTTTGTGATCTACGCAATCCTGACCCAGCAAAGCATCGGGCGGCTGTTTCTGGCCGGGGTTCTGCCCGGATTGCTGCTGCTGCTGATGTTCGTCGGCACCGTCACGCTGCTGTGCTGGATCAACCCGGCCATGGGCCCCGCCGGTCCGCGCACAACCCTGCCGCAAAAGGCCCGCGCCATGCTGGGGGCCTTGCCGATCCTGGGCGTGATCGTTGCAACGATCGGCGGCATTTACACCGGCATTTTCTCACCGGTCGAGGCCTCGGCGGTCGGCGCTGGCCTGATCATCGCCATCGGTCTGCTGACCCGCGTGCTGACCCTGCGCGCCTTTTGGGCCGCGGCGAAAAGCTCGGTCACGACCACGGCAACGGTGATGCTGATTCTGATCGCCGCGCATATGATCAATCCGTTTCTGGCGCTCAGCCACATTCCGCAAGCCTTGGGCGCGTTCCTGATGGGCCTCCATCTGCACCCGCTGGCAATTCTGGGCGTGATCCTGGCCTGTTACCTTGTGCTGGGATGCTTCCTCGAGGGGTTCGCGATGCTGGTCCTGACCATGCCGATCTTCTTTCCGATCATCGTGCAACTGGGCCTTGATCCGATCTGGTTCGGCGTGTTGGTGGTGCTGACCCTGGAAATGGGCCTGATTTCGCCGCCGGTCGGGGTCAATGTGTTCATCGTGAAATCGGTGGCGCCGAATGTTGACCTCAGCACGATCTTTCGCGGGGTAATCCCCTTTTGGTTCGCCATGTTGGTGACGTTGCTGATTCTTGTGGCCTTTCCGCAGATCTCGCTGATCCTGCCCAACACGATGATCAATTGATGCCCATGACCGTACTTTTGATCCCCGGCCTGCTGTGTGATCGCACCGTTTGGGGGCCGGTCTTGCAACGACTGCCCGCCGAGGTCGCCGATCTCTCGACCCAAGACAGCCTTACGCAAATGGCCGAAGACCTGTTGGCGCGCTATCCCGGCCCCTTGCGGGTGGCCGGGCATTCCATGGGTGCCCGCGTCGCGATGGAGATGGCCCGCATCGCCCCGGCGCGGATCGAACGCATGGCCCTGCTGGACACCGGCATCCACCCGCTGAAAACCGGCGAGACCGCCAAGCGCGACGAGGTTGTGCGCTTGGCCTATGATCACGGAATGCAGGCCCTGTGCGACCGTTGGTTGCCGCCGATGGTTTTTGCCGAAAATCACGCCAATGCGCCGCTGATGGAAGCCTTGCGTGCCATGGTGCTGCGCATGACCCCTGCCCTGCACGCGCGCCAGATCAAGGCGCTGGTCAATCGTCCCGATGCCAGCGCCACGTTATCGCGGGTGGCGTGCCCGGTGCTGCTGGTGGTGGGCCGGCACGACCTCTGGAGCCCGGTCGCACAGCATGAGGACATGCGCGCGCTCTTGCCGCATGCTCACCTGGAGGTGATTGAAAACGCAGGCCATTTTGCGCCGATTGAGCAGCCTCGGGCGGTGTCCGATGTGCTGGTGCCGTTTCTGCAACCCTGACCCGGTCATCAGGGTCCGGGTGACGGCCAAAGCAACCCTTCAGACCCCCACCGCTGTTTTCAAGACAACTGCCGGATTCGCCGCAAAATCCGCACTCCAAGCGACAAACGCATCAGGCCGGACCAATGCCAACGGGCCCGCCGCCGACGATAACCCCGTCATGTGTTTCAATCATAGGTCATGCGGCCCGTCATGCAGGCAAGCCTTGCTCGATATAAATGTGCTTGGTTTCCAGAAAGTCACTGAGTCCCTCTATGCCGTGCAGCCGCCCAAGCCCGGATTGCCCGTAACCGCCGGTTTCCCCTTCGGGGAACAGACGGCTGTGACAATTCAGCCAGACGGTCCCGGCACGAATGGCCCGAGACAGGCGCATGGCGCGTTCCAGATCGCGGGTACCCTCGTAAATGAAGTCGGTTCATCCCCACGCGGGTGGGGAACAGTGCCGCACTCTGCGGTTGTATGTGTTTTTAGCCGGTTCATCCCCACGCGGGTGGGGAACAGGTCAATCGTGGGATGCCGCGCGCCGTGAGACCCGGTTCATCCCCACGCGGGTGGGGAACAGAAGCCCGGCTGCGTCAGCGACGCGCTGCGCAGCGGTTCATCCCCACGCGGGTGGGGAACAGGGCGCGGGCCACGATTTTGACGAGGTCGAACGCGGTTCATCCCCACGCGGGTGGGGAACAGCGCGATGCACCCCGCCCGCAACCGCGCAGCCTCGGTTCATCCCCACGCGGGTGGGGAACAGACAGATCCGTCACCGCGCTGCGTGGCGGTGATCGGTTCATCCCCACGCGGGTGGGGAACAGTCATCCCGGCTGAACGCGGCCTGCATCGTGCCAGGTTCATCCCCACGCGGGTGGGGAACAGAGCGGCTCATCCTCGGCGCGGAACCGCCCGGTCGGTTCATCCCCACGCGGGTGGGGAACAGGCGACTCCGACGTGGGCCGCTATCCTTCCCGCCGGTTCATCCCCACGCGGGTGGGGAACAGGGTTTACAGTCAACTAACGGTTGCCTGTATGCCGGTTCATCCCCACGCGGGTGGGGAACAGTTCGACGGGATGTTGGTGGTCACATGCACCGGCGGTTCATCCCCACGCGGGTGGGGAACAGTTTGCCGCTGATGCCAATAGGCCTCCATGCGGCGGTTCATCCCCACGCGGGTGGGGAACAGGGCGTGCGGGTTGATGAGACCACGGTGATCGGCGGTTCATCCCCACGCGGGTGGGGAACAGCGGGGCGGCAGGTGCCGAGGCCCGCGCGGGCGCGGTTCATCCCCACGCGGGTGGGGAACAGGAACGCATCGAGCGCCGCGATCAGCGGGTCGATCGGTTCATCCCCACGCGGGTGGGGAACAGGGCAGGCGCAGCCGGTTGAAAAACGCCAGCGCCGGTTCATCCCCACGCGGGTGGGGAACAGGCCCCCCCCCTCCCCCTGTCGCTCGGCTCGCTGCGGTTCATCCCCACGCGGGTGGGGAACAGGATACCGCCGCCCCTGATCTGCTGCATGACGGCGGTTCATCCCCACGCGGGTGGGGAACAGGGCGGCACGGGCGGCGGCGTTTTCGTCCTGGTCGGTTCATCCCCACGCGGGTGGGGAACAGAGCGGTTTTCCTTGGTCATGCCGATTCCCCCCCGGTTCATCCCCACGCGGGTGGGGAACAGGACGGATAATTGACGCCATCGATGCAGAGCGGCGGTTCATCCCCACGCGGGTGGGGAACAGCCAGAGCGCCATGCGACGGCCTGACGCCGCCGCGGTTCATCCCCACGCGGGTGGGGAACAGGTACCGCGACGAAACAAATTCATCAGCCCCATCGGTTCATCCCCACGCGGGTGGGGAACAGATCGTCAGGATCGGGATCTCGCCGACGACGATCGGTTCATCCCCACGCGGGTGGGGAACAGTCGGCTCGCTGCTTGGCACCGTCGTGGCACCGCGGTTCATCCCCACGCGGGTGGGGAACAGCGCAACGGCATCTCAGGACTCAGCCCGATGGGCGGTTCATCCCCACGCGGGTGGGGAACAGTGGATCCACTGCGCCACGGTGTAGCGGTGGCCCGGTTCATCCCCACGCGGGTGGGGAACAGTAGCGCGAGGGAATGGAGTTCGCCGCGATCCACGGTTCATCCCCACGCGGGTGGGGAACAGCGTTTGGTCGATACTCAGCCGCCGCAGATCCGCGGTTCATCCCCACGCGGGTGGGGAACAGACGAAACCCGCGCGGGCTTGCGACTGGTGGCCCGGTTCATCCCCACGCGGGTGGGGAACAGGGTGGCCGCATCCGACAGATCGGACTCTGCGCCGGTTCATCCCCACGCGGGTGGGGAACAGACTTGCGGCAGGATACTGATTCCATGCAGTTTTTCAATTGTCAAAAAGCGTACCGATTTACGGGTCGCGTGTCTTTGGCGCAAAGCCGACCAGTTTTAGCCCGTCAAAATCAACCGGCATGCGGCGATTCCGGCCGACGGTGGCAAAGTCGAAGCCCTGATCTGTGGGCGCCTTCCAGATCATCACCGCGTCGCCCTCGTCGATGAAGGCCACCACCTGTTCCCAGATCCGTTCCCGCGTGCGGCGCGAATAATCGCCCACGAACACCCCGGCCCGCACCTCGAGCAACCAGGCCGCCAGCCGCCCCCGCAGCCGGGGAGGCGCGCGTTCAACCACGATGACCATCATCGCCGGACCTCTCGTCGTCAAAGGCCGGGCCAAGCGCCTCGGGCGGTGGATCCGGGCGCGGCAAGTCGCCGGCGGACAGAACGTCTTCGATCTGCGGGATGATCTTGGCCAAAAGCCCACTGCTGCGGAATGCATCGCGGCAGGCCAGCCGAACAGCGCGGTCAGGCACCATATCCAGCCGCCCCTTGGCGTGCTGCCCGGCAATGCGGAACGCCACGGGCACGACGGTGCTCAGCTTCCACAGATCAGCGATGTCATAGACAAAGCTCAGCGGTTTGCCGGTGTGCAGGAACCCGATGGCAGGCGCATAGCCGGCAGCCAGAACGGCCGCCTCGGTCAAGCCGTGCAGGCACGCCGTCGCCGCCGACAGGCAGCGGTTGGGGATATCGCCGGCCTCCCAATCCTTGGGATCATACTTGCGCCGCTTCCAGTCAACGCCGTGCTGGCGGGCCAGCAGCGCGTAGCTTTCGCGCACCCGCACCCCCTCGATGCCGCGCAACTGGTCAATCGAGCGCCGGGCCGGGGCCTCGTCGCCAAAGCGCAGGGCGTACATCTTGCGCACCACCCGCAGCCGCGCGGCAGGGTCCAGCGCCAGTTGCGCCTGCCATAGCAGCCGATCGGCGCGCGCTCCGCCGGGTTGCCCCGCCGAATACAGCCGCACGCCCCCCTCGCCAACCCAGGTCACCAGCGTGCCAACCCGCGCCGCCAGGGCAATCGCCGCATGACTGATCCGCGCGCCGGGCTCCAGCATCAAGCCCGCCAGGCCCCCCACCGGAATATGGGTGCGTGTGCCATCCGCGTTCACCGCGACAAAGGCCCCGTCCTGCACATCCAATTGCGCGCGTTCCACAAACACCAGTTGCGCCCGGTCATGCATCGGGATCGGGCGTGGTGGGGGCAGGCCGGGCATCGTCATGCGCGGCGGATCAGCATCAGGCCGCAGCCAAACGCCCGCGCCCGGCCAAAGCCCTGCGCCAGTTTGGCCAGCAGCGCGGGTGGGTCGGTGACGGTGAGCGTGCCGCTCATCTCCAGGATACCGAACTGCGGCTGGCCCTTGCGCCGCGCCCCCTGCCCCGGCAAGGCCAGCACCGCGTAATCCGCGACCGTGACCGCATCCACCGTGAACCCAGCCCGCGCGCCCTGCCCTTGCAGCCACGCTTGCCCAGCCTCCTGCGCGATCCGCATGCGCACCTCGGCCCGCTGCTCCTTTGGCACCGCATGCAACGCGTCCATCACCACATCAACGCGGCCAATGCCCTTGCGCTGCCGCGTTGCATTGGCGCGCAGCACAAAGGCCAGCCGGTCGCCTGCCCGCAGATCCGGGGTAAAAGCGCGGATGTCCGGTGGCTCGAACAGCGGCGACGGGTTGGGCGGGCGATGGGACAGGACCACGAACGCCCCCTTGCCATCCGCCCGCCACAGGAAATCGCGCGTGGCGTCGGGATCGCCGGCAAAGGCCGACCACAGCAACCGGTGATTGGCGTCGGTGCGCGCGGCGGTGTCGTCGGGCGCGATCAAGGCCGACAGCGCGGCAATCGAAGGGTCACGCGAGACCTGCAACCGCGACAGATACAACGTCATGCCCTGTCCCCCCTCGGGTTGGAGCCCGGCGCGATGGCCACGGCGCGCAGCCTGACATGCCGCGCCTCGAAATGCCACAATGCCCGGTCGCGGGGTTGGTCGTGGCGGGTCTCGATGCGCCCGGCCCCGGTCGCGTCCTGATCCGCGTCACAGGCCAACATCCGCGCCACCGCCCCGCGCCGCCACGGCGGCAGATGCAGCGCGTCAAGCGCGGCTTCGGGGGTTTCGGCCTCGATCAGACGCGCGCCGACCGGGGCGGCCAGCGGGCAGGATTTGCGCCCCAGATACAGCGTGAACACCGGCCGGTCCAAGGCATCCCGCAGCGCCGCAAGCCCTGCGCCCCAAACGACAACGCCAAACAGAGATCCCGCACGATAGTCGCGCAGCGAGATGGTCGTATTCACCTTCAGCCCGGCCAGTGCCAAAGCCTCGGGCCGCGATTGCGGGCGCTTCACGGCGGCACTGGGCACGGTCTGCGCGGTGTGAAAATCGCGCAGCGGCACGCCTTCGTCAAACACCGCCACCGCCACGCCCAAGGCATCGAGCGCCGCAAAATCGCCGTCGCGCCGGATCCCCAGCGCCGCCGCCAGCAGCCCCAGGATCGCCGAACGGCCCGGCCAGGCCAGCGAGCCGCGCCGCTCATGCCCGGCCAGATCCCCCATCGCGCCAAGTGCGGCGGTGAGCGTGAAAACCAGATGCTCAGGCATTGGCGGAAGCCGCCGCAAATCCTGCGATCTGGTCCAGCGTCCCCCCCTGCCCCACGCGCATCACCGCGCTGTCGTCACAGGTCGCCCCGTAAGCCGCGTCGATATCCGCCAGCGTCGTCTCCAGCGCGTGCACCGAGGCCGCCAGCAGATCATCGCCCTTGATCGGCGCGAAAAATGCCCCGGACAGGTCGCGCGGTTGCTGGCTGCCGCGCTCGGCCCGCACATAGGCGGCGCGCGGGTGGTGAGCATGGCTGTTTTGCTTGCCGCGCGGCGTCGCCGTGGCCAGGGCGCGCGCCAAGGCCTCCAGCCCTCTGGCCGCCAGCACCCGGTCGCCGCCGAGGTTCTCCACCAGGAGATCCACGTTGACGCACGCGTAAAGGTAATAGACACCCGAACCAAACGCCGTCTCGCCCAGATGCCCCGCGCCCGGCCCATCCTCGCGCCGGTTCAAATCATCGACCGCCGAGAACCAGTCATCCTCGGCCAGCGCCCGATGCGTGGTGATCGCATGCGCCACCTGCACCGCCGCGTCGCGGTTGAACTCTGGGTCATCCGCCAGCATCCGACCAAACATCGCCACATCAACCGCGCCGTCGGCACGGCGAAGAACCAGCTTTTTCAAGTCCTTATCCTTGGGCAGATCCTCGCCAGCCAGAATCTTCCGCGCCAGATCCCGCGCCATCCCCCACTCCTCGGGCGAGACAAACGCCAGCGTCGTTGTCACCGGCAATTGCGCAGCACCCTTCTTGGGCGTTTCCAGCTTGCTGAACACCGCGGCCACGGCAACCGCCACCTCGCGCGCTTTGGTGGGTTCAACCCCCTGCCCGATCAACTCGGTTTCCAGCTCGACGCCCAGCTTTTTGGTGCGCGTCCCCAAATGCCCGGCCAGCCCGGCCTGAAACGGCGCGCTTTCGCGCAGCGCCCGCTTGATCGACTGCGACGACAGCCGCAAACGCGGTGCGCCGCCAAGACTGGCTTGCTTGGGGCGCCCCTGATCGTCGCGGTTGGGGTTCGAGGGCGGGTAGGCGGTCAGCAAATGGAATTGAACGAAGGTTGTCATGTCTCGGCCTCAGGCTGAAGGGAAGCGGGCGCAGCGGCCCCAAAATAGTGAAAACACCAGCGCGCGCGCACGCTTTCGCCGTGCTCAGGGTGTGACCACAACAACAGGTCGCGCCCCAGAGCCCCGACATTGCAGGTGCGCTCCACCATCGGCAGCGCCCGGCGCAGGGCTTGCGGCAGCTCATCGTCCGTCGCGCGGATCAGGCGTTGAAACCGCAGGGTTGACAGCGGCGGCACCTCGCCCGCACCGAGCAACTGTGGCAAGTGCCGCGACGTATTCGCGCGAATACCGGCCAGCACCTGCGCCAGCGCCGCCAGTTGCACCGGATCGCGCAACGAAAGTTGACGACCAAGCACCTGCACAGCGGGTTCAGCCAGCGCGCCAATCCGGTCGGCCCGTCCCAAACGAGCCGCCAAGGCGCGTGAGGCCGGGGCCTCGCGGTTGCCGATGTGACGCGCCCACCAATCACGGATCGCCTCGCTGCGGTCATCTCCTGTCATGCGGCATTCCTTTGTGATTTGGGCTTTTGCGCGTCGGGAACCGGCAGACCCAGCATCGCAAACGCCGCGTCCCCCAGCTTGCCGCGCCCGGACAGGGTGGCGCGCAGGCTGGCATGCGCCCGAACGATCGCGTGCTGCGCGGTGGTGTTGCGCTGATCCAGACCGGGCAGCGCGAGCGCCTCGAAAAGCGTCAACACCGTGCTGCGCATCATCGTCAACCAATCGCGCGCCACGGCCTGCGGATCGCAGTTGACAGCTGTCAACTTTGTTGCGGCCTCTTCAAAACCGGATTGCGTGTGCAGGAAAAATTGCTCGCGTTGCGCCTCACGGGCCTCGCCCTCGGCCAGCACCTCGCGCAGGGCCCCGCGCAGCGCGCTGGCAAAGACGCTCGCGGCCTCGACAAACCCCGCCAGAAGCCTCGCGCGTTCGGGGTCGAGTTGCAGCAGCGGCGCGCGGGAATAGGTGAAATCGCGCGGCTTCATGTTGTCCATCGACCAACCGGCCACCAGAACATCCGCCAAAGCACCTTGCCCACGATCATGCCAGCCGACGACAACCTCGGCGCGTTGGTGCAATTCATTGCCTGGATCAGCGGCCACAATGCCAAGCCAATTGCGATAGCCAAACACCCCGGCGCGGGGATGAACCGGCAACAACTCCGCCCCTGGTTTCTGGCGGTAATAGGGGGTCAACGGATGCACCCAGCCCGCATAATTTGTGCCATAGGGACGCTGCACCACACCCGTGATCTGCGCGCCGTCATCCACCAACCGTAACCGGCGCGGCATGCCAAAGAACGCCTCGACGCGGTGCGTTTGCGCCTCAAAAACCTGCTGCCCCGCCTCGGAGGTTCGGGTCGGCCGCATCCAGGGCAAAGCCTCGATCGGGGCCGCTGCGCCCTCGGGCACGTTTGCCCAGATCAGCGGCCACACCCCCTGCCCCGGATCGACCAGCGTGACCATCGGCCCCCCGCCGCGCATCGAGGTGCGATTGCCCGCGCCGCCAGTCGGCGCAAAGGCCTGCAACGTATAAAGCGCCATCGCCGCCAGGGCCGGATCGAGCGCGGCGTATCGGTCGCGGTGCACCAGAAGATCCGCGTTGTTGCGGGCAGAATTCGCCCCGGCGCTGTCGATGAACAGCATGTCCGGCGGGATCGGATCGCCATCGAGCGGCGCACGGTCTTGCAGGAATCGCGGCCCCTCGCCAGAGAGTTCAAACGCTGCGGAATAAGGCTCTAACCGCTGCTTTAGTCTCTGTTCTGACCGGCCCGCATCCCAATCCCCGGGGTCTTTTGGAGGGTCACTGAGAAACACCAAGCCAATCAGAAATTCGAGACAGGCGATATTCAGATCAGGCCGTGGCCAGTCGGGGAATGCCAGATCGGAAGCCGCCATCTGCCAAGGGGCAATGATCCGCTGAGCACCGCTTTTGGTGCGCATGGGAATCCACGGGTCGGTGATGAGGTTCAGACGCATGGAAACAACCATTCAGCTACTAGACCCTCATCCTGCAATCTTGAGGTGACTCATTCAAGCGTTTTCCTTGGCGGTAAAAAGTAGCCCTTTATCAACGCGATACCGCAACCCCTCGCAGATCGTGCCATCCTCGCGGACCGGGCACACGGCAATGGATTTTTGCTTCCAATCAGGCAACGCGGCAATCAGTCGGGCAATCTCGGGCGTGTCCTGATCCGGCAACGACACTTGACCAAGGCGGGCGGCGCTGGCGGTCACTTCGGAGAGTTGACAGCTGTCAACATCTGACCCAGCCTCGGCCCAAAACCGCAGACCGTCGCCAACACGCCGCGCCAGAACCAAGACCCGTTGCTCGCGCCCCAGGCGCGTGGGATAGTCGCTGTCCTCGAACCCTGCGCCGCCAAGCCGATAGCCTTTCTCCAGCTTGACCACATTCTGCCGCCCCAAATTTTGCGAGGCGAAAAACTTGCCCTCGGTCTCAAACTCAACCCGCTCTAATGCGGCGGGCACTGGCGCGGCTTTGGGGCCGTGCACCGCTTCGATCAGCGCGCGCAATCCGGACGGGGCGACAATCTGACCGACCCGAAACAGCGTGTCCGCCGTGCGCCACTGCACATCCTGCGGATAGACCCACGCGCCCGCGTCGAGGACATCGTGAAGCCATCGCGCGGTGTCGACACAATCAGGATCAGGTGCCACGACATGCAGGGTCGCAATCGGGGTGGGGCGGTCAGTCGCGGGGCGCAAATCCATATGACGCCACAGCCGCCCGGCGCGCTGGATCAGGGCGGCCATCGGTGCCAGGTCAGAGACCATCACGTCAAAATCGAGATCGAGCGAGCTTTCCACCACCTGCGTTGCCACCAGGACACGGCCAGCGCGGCCCTGTCCCGTCTTGCCAAACCGGGCCAAGGCGGCTTGCTCATGCGTCTTGCGATCACACAGGGCGAAACGCGCATGCAAGAGATCGGCCGCGATGCCATGGCTGCGCAGGGCCTCGACAGCCTTGATGGCATCGTCCACCGCGTTGCGCACCCAGACACAGGCAGCCCCGGCGTGGGCCTTGTCGGTCAAGAGCGCAACAGCTTCGGCAAATCCGGGCACCCGCGCCACAGAGATGGGTCCGCGTGCGCCAGTGGTTTGCGCAAAGTCACGCCGCGTGGCCCCATGCGCAAGGGTCAGCGCGGGATAGGCCGGATCAGTATCGGGCAGCGTGGAACGCCCGGCACCGGCCTCGAACGCGGCAATCAAGGCGGCGCGTTGGTCAATCGGCAGCGTCGCCGTCAGCAGGATCGCCGAGCCGCCATTCATCGCCTGCGCCCTGAGCAATTGCGCCAATTCGGTTGCCATATAGGGCTCGCCGAGTTCGTGCACCTCGTCAACGACCAAGATCTTGCAGGACAGGCCGAACAGGCGCAGGCAGGCATGTTTCGTCGGCAGCACGGCCAGAAGCGCCTGATCAACCGTGCCAACGCCGACATCTGCCAAGAGCGTGCGGCGGCGGTTGTCGGCCAGCCAATCAGAGCAGGTCGGCGCATCGGGGGTGTTGCCGACGCCGCCCCGCAAAGCGCGGAAGTCATCCGACAGGGCGGCGCGCCCATGCGCCAGAACCAGCGAGGGCGGGCCGGTGAAAAGACCCGAAACCATGCCGCGCGCGCGGGCGAACATGGCGTCCGAGGTTGCCATGGTCGGCAGGGCAAAGAACAGCCCGCGCCCTTTGCCCGCCTGCATCATGCGATGCGCGAGGATCAGCGCGGCTTCGGTTTTCCCCGCGCCGGTCTCGTCCTCGATGATCGCCAGCGTCGGGCCGTCTGGCAAGGCCACGGTCGCGCACGCCTGTTGCATCGGGCGCAGGGTGACATCAAAAAGCGTGGCGTTGGAAATCCCGCGCGTTTCCAACCCGGCCTCGCGCACCGCAACCTTGGCCAAAGCCCGCGCACGGTTGAGGTAGCTGGCAAGATCGGGTCCGGCGGGGCAGGGGGCAAACCAATCCGTGTGCGAGCCGATCCAGTCGGCTGCGGCGATCAGGCCGGGCAGCCACCAGCTTAACGCGGTGATATCGGCGTCGTGAATTGATGCCTCAGGCCAGAGCGCGGAAAACGCGGCGATGACGGTGCCACTGTCGGCCCGCGCGGCGGGTCCGGCGGCGTCCAGCATCCGGGTCAGGCCGTGACCCTCGGCGCGCGGCGGGCGGCCGTGATGCCCGGCGCACGAGGCATAGAGCGCGCGTCTTTGCCGCTCGGTGCCGCCCAAATCTTGCAACCGCGCGGTGTGATGGGTCAACAACACTTCGGTCATTTCCCAATGTGCGCCAACACCTTGCGGCTTGCCGTCGCGCAGCATGGCGCGGAACGGATCACCGATCTTGCCAAGATCATGCAGCGCGGTGAACAGGATCATCGCCTGTTTCAGCGCGGGCGCGTGGGGCAGGGGCCCCAACAGGATCTCGGCAACCGCGGCAACATCCAGCATGTGATACACGGCGGGATGTTCCGGGCCGCCGGGCAACAGCGCGCTTTTCCCGGGCCAATTGGCGATGATCTGCGTGAGGCGGCCTTGTTCCGGCATTTATCGCCCTTTCTAGGCTGCTCTGCTGCTTTCGGCGCGCAACAGCGCCATCACCATCGGCCCCGGCGAGAAGGTTCCTGCGGCAGCTTTTGCGCTCAAGGCTCGCAGATAGCCACCGGGGCGGGAAATCGTGTCCATGCGTTGCACTATACAGGCAATGACGATGGCCGCCACGCCCGGACCCATGATGCGCTGCGCCTCGGCAAAGGCATCGGGGCTGATGCCGATCATCGGGCGCACGATATCGGCGGCGCGGATCAGATCGTGCCACGTGTGTAATTTGTCCGGCGCATAGAGCGCGATCTCTGGCACCGCCTTCAACACCAACCCCAGGGGCAAAGCCGGTTCGGAGGGGTGCGAGGCCGAAACCTCTTGCTGTTCCAAGCAAGGTTCAGATTCATAAGAGTCTGTCCTTGAATTCTGATAGTGGCGCTCATTTTGAGCGTCTTTGCCGTGCATATCCGGTGTTTCCAGACATTTTATCCGCGCCTTGACCTGCCCCAGCAACGCCGCGGCCTGATCGCGCAAGTCGCGCAGGTCGTCGGCCTCAAGCCGCCTGCGCAAGGCGCGTTGTGCCAGGCGCACGCCGTCCTCGATCGCGTCGAAATTGCCGCCCATTTCCTCGCGCGCCCAAGCCGCCAGCTTGCCCGCGTCGCGCAGCAGCATCACCACGCTTTCGCGCAACCGCTTGAGGCGCAGAGCCGCGGCGCGCGCGTCATCGGCCTTGGCGGCGATCTCTGGGCCGCGCACCAGCAGCGGGCGCAGGTCAAAGCCGAACACCGCCTGCACCTGACCGCCTTGACCGCGTGCCGCATAGCGCTTGCCGTTGGGGCTGTCGCGGCGCGCCAACAGGCCGGCGCGCACCAGGGCGGCGAGATGGCGGCGCAGGGTGCTCTCGGCCATGCCATGCGCGCGGTCGCACAGGCTGGCGTTCGAGGGATGCACGACCAGTTGCGCGCCGTCTTTCAGCGCCGCATCGGGGTGAAAGGACAACAGCGCCGCCAGCACCGAAAGATCGCGGTCGGTGATACCAAAGGCGGCGCGCGCGGCGGTGAGATCGCGCAGGATCGTCCATTTGTCGGCGCTGGGTTGCGGGGCAGGGGCCTGCGCAAGCTGTTGGCTGTGAATCAGGCGTGCCGTCATCGGCTGACGCCCGAAGGGGGTCAGGGAAATGTGATTCATTTTCGCTGTCACGCGGCAAAATTCGACCCCGCGTCCCAAAGACGTTGTTGACAGCTGTCAACGTTGAGCCGTATCCTCAGATTGCTAGATAAGAAGATGGGCCCTTCGGAATGTCATGTTCCG